>JAZRSE010000188.1:0-8479 GCA_045651305.1 Candidatus Scatosoma sp.
TCGGGCGCACCCTTGGTGTATTGGACAAACCCACTTCGCGCAGGGTGCATCGTCGTCATCATTTTACGATTGGAATCGAAAGGAAGTTCCCCTACCCTTGCAAATTCCTTTTTCAACGCATACTTGGGTAGCTCTAATTTATACGCCCAAGCAACGAGCGCCGCCTCCGTAGGCTCGCCCGTGACGTCGCCTTTCTCGTCTACTTCCGCGTCCGTGCAAAGGGACATACCCGTTGCCACGCGTTTTTCGTCCTCGCCAAAGCATTTTACAACGGTCATCTTGTTTTGCGTAAGCGTACCCGTTTTATCCGAACAAATGATTTGCGCGCAGCCAAGCGTTTCCACCGCCGTCAATTTTCGTATGATTGCGTTGCGCTTGGACATATTGGTTACGCCAATAGAAAGCACCACCGTAACAACGGAGGCAAGCCCCTCGGGAATTGCCGCTACGGCAAGCGATACCGCTACCATCAACGAGTTGACTATCGTACCAATCTCAAAGCCGTCCGCCAAAAGTTTCACGCCAAATACTACGGCGCAAATACCAAGCACGAGCCAAGTGAGAATTTTGGAAAGCTGCGAAAGTTTCTTTTGCAAGGGAGTTTTCCCCTCTTGCGCCTGCGCCAAAGCGCCTGCAATCTTGCCCATTTCGGTTGCCATACCCGTTGCGGTGACGACAACGACGCCACGCCCGTAAACGACGGTACTGCCCATATAGACCATATTCTTTCTATCGCCAAGCGTGACTTCTTTCGCCCCGTCCTTGGGGATAATTGCGTCCGTAATTTTGTTAACGGGAACGGATTCCCCCGTGAGCGCCGCCTCTTCTACTTGCAAGCTGGCGCTTTCCAAAACGCGCGCGTCCGCAGGCACGGCGTCGCCCGCCTCCAATAAAACGACGTCGCCAACAACGAGGTCTTCGCTATGCACGACGGTCAGTTTTCCGTCGCGTATAACCTTTGACGTGGCCGCCGACATTTTTTGCAACGCCTCAATCGCCTTTTCCGCCTTGCTTTCTTGCAATACGCCCAATATCGCGTTGAGCAATACTACGGCAAGAATAATGATAACGTCCGTCGGGAAATGCTTTTCAATGATAGCAAGCGCGCCGCTAATTGCCGCCGCCACTATCAAAATGAGAATCATCGGGTCGGCAAGCTGTTCGAAAAAGCGACGAACTATCGTCTTTTTCTTGCCCTCCGCCAACCTGTTTTTACCATTTTCCGCAAGCCGTTTTTCAGCCTCCGTCACCGACAAACCGTTTTCCGCGTTCGTTTTCAAATCGCTTACGACGGTTTCTTTGTCTTGCAAATACCTGTTCATACTATCTCCTTTTACAAAAAAATACCCAAGCACAGCTTTTGCTATACTTGGGGTGAAAAATCCTGTTCACGCCACGTACAGCCTTTCTCTTTCGCTATACGTGAGTCTGGCAATTTAAGGCAAGCCAGACCAGGTTTGGTCGGTGCTGTTGACTTGCCACGCTTACGCGCTTGCTACTCCCTCACGGGATTACTGTTATATTTTACCATATATAGAAAGCTTTGTCAATCACTTACAACAAATTTTATTTTGCAAGTTGATATGTGTAAAGTTTTAGATTTTTATCGGGCAAATTTGCAAAAAAATAACTGCGAGTTATTAGCCCACAGTTTTTAATGCAAATTTAATTGCATTTGATATCCGCTAAGGAAGCGGACCTTTTGATAGCCCAAATCAGTAGATTTAGGTTGTTATCACTGTACTTATTATATGCGATAAATTCGCATTTGTCAACGATTTTTACGAAAAATGTAAAGTTTTAGATTTTATCGAGTGAAAAAAAACGCAGCGCAACGATGGGTTGCGCTGTGGTTTCTTTGTTTTACAATTATTCTTCGTCTTCGTCGGGAAGCTCTACGTTATGATATACGTTTTGAACGTCGTCGTGGTCTTCCAACGCGTCAATCATCTTTTCAAACGTAGCAACTTTGTCTTCGGGCAACGTGATTCTGTTTTGAGGAATCATTGCAATTTCCGCTTGTACGAAACGGATTTTATCTTCTTCCTCTTCGTTTCTACGGCCCTTGGGCGCTGCCGCAACGAGTTCCGCGTTCTTTTCTTCCAAGTACTTACGTACGTCGGAGAAGTTTTCGGGCGCGGTAAAGATTTCATATACGTCGTCGCTAGCAACTACGTCGTCCGCACCTGCTTCCAAAGCGTATTCCGTCATCGTGTCTTCGTCGAGTTCTACCGTTCTTTCTACCACGATATAGCCCTTATTATCGAAGTTGTACGATACGCAACCGTTTTGGCCAAGTTGACCGCCGTGCTTGCTCAAAATGGAACGAACGTCGCCTGCCGTACGATTGATGTTATCCGTAAGCGTTACGATGATAACCGCCGAACCTGCGATACCGTATCCTTCATAGGTGAGTTCTTTATAATCCGCACCGCTCATTTCGCCCGATGCTTTTTTGATACTTCTTTGAATATTGTCGTTAGGCATATTTGCCGCTTTTGCTTTTGCGATAATATCGGCAAGTTTGCTATTCGTTTCAGGGTTCCGGGTGTTCTTTGCCGCTACCGCGATTTCTCTACCCAGCTTGGTGAAAATTCTACCTTTCGCCGCGTCCGCCTTACCCTTTTTTGCTTGTATGTTGTGCCATTTGCTATGTCCTGACATAATAAATACGCTCCTTATATTTTACTCTTTACATAGTTGAAAAATACTCTTTTTTCAACAAATACATCAAAATCCCTGCCGATACGGCGGCATTTAAGCTTTCCTGTGTTTGCGACATAGGAATTTTTACCGTATGCGTTGCCCTTTTCTCCACCAAGGCGGAAACACCGTTTGCCTCGTTGCCTATCACCAGCGCAAATTGGCTGGGAGCGGCGAACGTAAACGCGTTCTCCCCACCCATGTCCGCAACGACGATTGGCGTAGACGACAAAGCGGAGAGGACGTCCTCTCTTTTTCCTTGATAAATCTTGGTGAAAAACGCTCCGCTCATACTTGCCCGAATTGCTTTGGGGGAATACGGGTCTGCACAATCGTCCGTAAGATAAACCTCGTCGTAGCCCGCGCCGTTTGCGCTACGAATAATCGCGCCCACGTTACCCGGGTCTGCAACGCCGTCCAAGACGATACAACTTTTCTTTGGCGGTTGCAAGGCGTATTGCGGAATTTTCACCCGACAAAGCACCCCTTGCGGCGTCTTTTCGTCCGCCAAAAGGCGGAATACGTCGTCGGAAACGTACACCGTTTCTACGTCGGTAAAAGGCGTAAACGCCTCGCTTTGGGAAAAGCTTTCCGCAACGATAACCCTTTCTATCTCCAAGCCGCTTTTTTGACACTCGCGCGTCATTTTCACGCCCTCGACGAGAAAGAGCCCCGTTTGACGTCTACCTTTTTTATCTTTCAGCGTAGCCGTTTCTTTGATAAAGGGATTGTTTTTTGACGTTAAAATCATTGTATCTTAAAATGTGAAAAAAGCCTTTTACCAAATAAAAGGCTTTTCCGTATAATTATTTTGCTGCTTTTGCTTTTTCAACGAGTTGTGCAAATGCTGCCGCGTCGTTTACTGCCAAGTCTGCAAGAACTTTTCTGTTGAGGTTGATACCTGCAACGGAAAGGCCGTGCATAAATTTGCTGTAAGAAAGACCGTTGATTCTTGCCGCTGCATTGATTCTGGTAATCCAAAGACGACGGAAATCTCTCTTTCTTCTTCTTCTGCCGATGAACGCATAGTTCAAGGACTTCATTACGGCTTCTCTTGCAATTCTGTAAGACTTGCTCTTGTTACCCCAGTAACCTTTCGCAAGTTTCATAATCTTTCTACGCTTTTTAACCGCGTTAACTGCTCTCTTAATACGCATATTTCATACTCTCCTTCTTATTTCTTGTAAGGCATCATGTTCTTCACGGTGCATTCTTGGGTAGCAGAAACAAGCGTGGTTTGACGCAAGTTTCTCTTTCTCTTTCTGTTCTTGGTTTCCGCTTTGTGGTTCTTACCGCTGTGTGCCCGGTTTACTTTACCCGTGCCCGTAAGCCAGAAACGCTTTTTCGTGCTGCTATGAGTCTTCTGTTTAGGCATATATTTATCCTCCGAAATTTTTTTACTGTTTTATTTACGAGCTTTTGTTAAAAGCTTGTCCACTTTTTTATTTCCCTTATTTTGCAGGGGAAAGAATCATCATAATATTTCTTCCTTCCGTCTTGGGTTCTTTATCCATAACCGCTTTGCCGCCAAGCATATCGAAGAAACGTTTCATTACGTCCACGCCCATCGTTGCGTGCGCCATTTGTCTACCGCGCATACGGATAGAAACTTTCACCTTATTGCCGTCGCCAAGCATTTCAATCGTCTTTTTCGCTTTAACGTTCAAATCGCCAATGTCGATGGTCATAGAAAGGTAAATTTCTTTAAGTTCAACCACTTTTTGGTTTTTACGGTTTTCCTTTTCCTTCTTGGTTTGTTCAAACTTGAACTTGCCATAGTTCATCACCTTGCATACGGGCGGAACTGCGTTGGGGGAAATCTTAACCAAATCGAGCCCCTCTTCTTCGGCAATCGCAAGCGCCTCTCTCGCGCTCATAATACCAAGCTGTTCGCCATTTGCGGAAATTACGCGTACTTCTTTGTCACGAATTTGTTCGTTGATTTGATGTTGGTCTTTAATGGTAGTGTACCTCTCCAAAATAATAACGGGTTGCTTGACAAAAGCAACCCGCAATAATCCCATTTACATCTTGGAAAATTATTGAGCCGTCCTGACCTATATCGAACGGCGAGAAGGTTTACTTCTGCTTTGCCTAACTATATTAACACAAAACAAAACCCTCTGTCAAACGATTTTCGCGCCGTTTTTCAACTTTTTTCCAAAATATTCAATTTTCTTAAAACGCCGTTTTTTCTTCGATTTCTTTTACAATCGTTTCGATAAATTCGTCCGCGTTTACCGCACCCATATCGCCCTTGTCACGACGACGAACGGCAACGAGGTTCTCGCTTGCCTCCTTTTCGCCAACGACGAGCATATACGGCAACTTTTCAAGTTGCGCCTCGCGGATTTTGTAACCGATTTTCTCGTTTCTATCGTCAACGCTTACACGGATACCTCTTTCCTTCATCTTCGCGCAAAGTTCTTTTGCGTATGCCTCTTGTCTATCGGTGATAGGCAAAATCTTCACTTGCAAAGGCGCAAGCCATACGGGGAATTTACCTGCAAAGTGTTCGATAAGGATACCAATGAAACGCTCAATCGAGCCAAACGCTACGCGGTGTACCATAATCGGTTGATGTTTTTGTCCGTCCTCGCCAACGTATTCCATTTCAAAGCGTTGGGGAAGTTGGAAGTCGAGCTGAATCGTACCGCATTGCCAAGTTCTGCCAATCGAATCCTCCAAATGGAAGTCGATTTTCGGCCCGTAGAACGCGCCGTCGCCCTCGTTGACAACGTAGGAAAGACCCATATCGTCCAATGCGCTGCGGAGCGCTTCGGTTGCGGTATTCCAATCCTCGTCGCTACCCATACTGTTTTCAGGACGGGTGGAAAGTTCTACGTGGTACTTAAACCCAAACAACGTGTACACTTCGTTGATAAGGCGAACAACGCCCTTAATTTCGTCTTTGATTTGTTCGCGCGTCATAAAGATATGCGCGTCGTCTTGCGTAAAGCAACGCACGCGGAAAAGACCGGGCAATTGCCCCGATTTTTCGTGGCGGTGTACCAAGCCGAGTTCACCCATACGGATAGGCAAATCTTTATAGCTATGCGGTTCGTTCTTATACACCAAAATACCGCCCGGGCAGTTCATAGGTTTGATTGCGAAATCTTCTTCGTCCACCTTCGTCGTGTACATATTATCACGATAGTGATACCAATGCCCCGAAGTTTCCCAAAGCGATTTGTTAAGCATAATAGGCGTGCTTACTTCTACGTAGCCTTCGCGCGTATGGATTTGACGCCAATAATCAATAAGCGTATTTTTAAGCACCATACCGTTGGGAAGGAAGAAAGGCAAGCCTTTGCCCTCGTTCAAAATTGCAAACAATTTGAGTTCTTTGCCAAGTTTCGTATGGTCGCGCTTTTTCGCCTCTTCAAGCATCGTAAAGTACGCTTCCATTTCGTCTTTCTTTGCAAAAGCCGTGCCGTAAATACGGGTGAGCATTTTATTATGCTCGTCCCCACGCCAATACGCGCCTGCAATGCTCGTAAGCTTAAACGCCTTAATTTTACCGGTGGAAGAAAGGTGAGGACCACGGCAAAGGTCGGTAAAGTTGCCTTGCTTATAGAAGGAAATCGTTTCCCCCTCGGGCAAATCTTCGATAAGTTCTACCTTATAATCCTCGCTGTACTCTTTCATAAGCGCAATCGCCTCGTTTCTGGGCAAGGTAAAGCGTTCGATAGGGAAATTTCCCTTGATAATCTTCTTCATTTCCGCCTCTACCTTTTCCAAATCCGCCTGCGTGATAGGCGTAACGAAATCTACGTCGTAGTAGTAACCGTTTTCAATTACAGGGCCGATGGAAAGCTTGCAAGTGGGATATACCGTCTTTAATGCTTGCGCCAAAACGTGCGCGCAGGTATGGCGATATACTGCCAAACCCTCCTTATCTTTTAAGGTGATAATTTCAAGCGTATCCCCTTCGCTTAACGGGTGTGACAAATCGACAAGCGCGCCGTTTACCTTTGCGCACACCGCGTTTCTCGCCAAGCCCTCGGATATAGCAAGCGCCGCGTCAAACGCCTTTGCGTTGTCCGCAACAGCCATACTTTCGCCGTTCTTCAAAATAACGTTCATTATCTTTTCCTCCAATAGAGTATCTTTATCTTTTTCTTTTTTTCGTAAAAAAAATCCCTAAACTCCCTCAAAGAGTTTAAGGACGCGAATATTTCGCGCGGTTCCACCTTAATTGCCGTAACTTTTTATTACGACCGCTTTTCCCGTGATTTACCTTTTACAACGCAAAGTGGTTTCGCCTTTCGTCCAAACTACCCGTTTCACAGCCAAAGAACGGGCTCTCTGCAAAGTTTGCAAACGACGCTACTTGTCTTTACGCTATTATTGTAAACCTTTATCTATTATTTGTCAACCGTTTTTTATGATTTTAAGAAAAAATTTTATCCCTCTTTTTTAACAAAAAGTCACCTTTCCGCCGTAATATTTCCGCAAAAACGCCGTCGTTTCTTTGTCCGTTTCCCCAAAGCAATACACCCTTTCCGCACCGCCAAGAACAATCTCTCCAAGCGTCGTTTCCTTGCCCGTTAAAACGCTGCGGGAAAGCAAGCGGTATTCCTCGTCGTACACTTTATCCCCTTTTACGTAAATTTTTCCCTCGCCGTCCTCCGTTAAAAACTCTAAAAAACCGTCGAGCGAGGCGGCGGACATATCGGCAGGGACGTATTCCACAATGCTCTCCCAACGCTTTTTCAAATCCTGCAATCTAAAATGGAATACGCCGTCCAACGAATATTGCTCGTACCCGATAAAACGCTTTCTTGCGTACGCTTTATCCTCTTTATAATCGGCGGAAACGAGCGCGGTTATTAACAGGCGTTTTTGATTTTCATTTAGAAGAGGCAACACCAATCTCTTCTCGAAAAACGCATACTTATAGCCTATGGCTATAACGTCGGCTATATTTTCCTCGGTGAATTTGCGGACGTACGGGCAATACGCCCTTTCCGTCCTAAACGCAAGACGGGTTTGCTCCCCCTCCAAAACCAAATCGCACGAAGAGGGCAAAAAGGAAAACCGTTCTTGCACCTTGCCTTGCAAATAGGACATATACCGCCCGTCGTATCCGTTTTGAGTTATCGTTATTTCTTCCACACCATTATTGTATGCCGCAAGTGGAAAATTATTTATCCGTTTTTGTAAATTCCCCTCCCTTTCCCCTCGTGTATTTGCTTGACTTGCCTAAAAAAATACTCTATAATATATACTACTAAAAATTAGTTAGTATGGCGCGAAAGAGTTTGCGCCGTCAACGGAGGTCTTTTATTATGGATATGCGTTCCATCGAAAGCAAATGGCAAGCGAAATGGGAGAAAACGAAACGCAACGTTTTCAATAAAAAGAACGCGGACAAAAAATGGTACGTTCTTGAAATGTTCTCCTATCCTTCGGGCGCGAAATTACACGTAGGGCATTGGTACAACTACGGCCCTACCGATACGTATGCTCGCTTTAAGAAAATGCAAGGTTTCGAAGTATTCCAACCTATGGGCTTCGACGCTTTCGGTTTGCCTGCGGAAAACTACGCAATCAAAACGGGTATCCACCCCAAAGATTCCACCGAAAAGAATATCGAAACGATGGAAACCCAACTTCGAAATATGGGCGCAATGTTCGATTGGACGGCGGAAATTAAAACGTGCGAAGAAAATTATTATAAATGGACGCAATGGCTTTTCTTGCAACTTTATAAAAAAGGTCTTGCATACCGCAAAGAGGCGCTTGTCAACTGGTGTCCCGATTGCGAAACGGT
>JAZRSE010000189.1:0-2908 GCA_045651305.1 Candidatus Scatosoma sp.
CGCGGTTTTCGAAAGGTTCACCCGTTCTACCGTCGAATACTTGGAACTTACCGTCGACTTTGCCGTCGGGGTTAAGCAAGTTGTTTTCGCGGAAGAGCGTTTCCAAATCTCTTTCCGTTGCGCCGTCGAATACGGGCGTAGCAATCTTCCAGCCAAGTTGTTTGCACACGTAACCAAGGTGCACTTCGAGTACCTGACCGATGTTCATACGCGAAGGAACGCCGAGGGGGTTGAGCAAGATTTGAAGGGGCGTACCGTCTGCAAGGAAAGGCATATCCGCTTGCGAAAGCACGCGGGAAATAACGCCCTTGTTACCGTGACGACCTGCCATCTTGTCGCCCACTTGAATCTTACGTTTTTGCGCGATATATACGCGAACGAGTTTGTTTACGCCAGGTTCAAGTTCGTCTTTGTTCTCTCTCGTGAATACTTTAACGTCAACAACAACACCGCCTTCGCCGTGAGGAACTTTCAAGGAAGTATCGCGTACTTCTCTCGATTTTTCGCCGAAGATTGCGCGGAGCAATCTTTCTTCGGGCGTGAGTTCCGCTTCGCCCTTGGGCGATACTTTACCAACGAGGATGTCACCGCTTTGAATTTCCGCACCGATACGGATAATACCGTCTTCGTCCAAATCTTTCAGCGCGTCGTCGCCTACGTTGGGGATATCGCGCGTAATTTCTTCGGGGCCGAGTTTGGTATCTCTCGCTTCCGTTTCGTATTCTTCAATGTGGATAGACGTGAACACGTCGTCTTGCACCAATTTTTCGGAAAGCAAGATAGCGTCTTCGTAGTTGTAGCCTTCCCATTCCATATAGCCGATAAGGATGTTCTTACCAAGGGCAAGTTCACCGTTATTGGTGGAAGGACCGTCGGCGATAATTTCGCCTTTGAATACTCTGTCGCCCGTCGCAACGATAGGACGTTGGTTAAGACACGTACCTGCATTGGAACGTTCGAACTTCTTTAAGGGATATTCGGTAATGAAACCGCTATCCTCTTTAATCTTAATCATATTAGAGGAGCAGGAAACGACAACGCCCGCCTCTTTCGCCGTAACGATTACGCCCGAATATTTTGCAATATCCGCTTCGATACCCGTCGCAACGATAGCCGATTCCGTTTTCAAAAGAGGAACTGCTTGACGTTGCATGTTCGAGCCCATGAGCGCACGGTTGGTATCGTCGTTTTCAAGGAAAGGAATAAGCGCGGTAGCAACGGATACAAGTTGCTTGGGCGAAACGTCCATATAGTCCATCTTTTCACGAGGCATTTCCGTAATATCGTTTTGATGACGGCAGCCTACGCGTTCGTTGATAAATCTACCCTCTTCGTCGAGCGGTTCGTTTGCTTGCGCAACGATATACTTATCTTCTTCGTCCGCCGTAAGGTAATCAACGTGCTTGGTTACGATACCCGTTTCTTTGTCCACTCTTCTGTACGGGCTCATAATAAAGCCGTATTCGTTTACCTTTGCATAGGTAGCAAGGGACGTGATAAGACCGATGTTTTGACCTTCGGGCGTTTCGATAGGACACATACGACCATAGTGCGTATGGTGGATGTCACGTACTTCGAAGGTAGCGCGGTCTCTATTCAAACCGCCGGGGCCGAGCGCGGAAAGCTTACGTTTGTGCGTAAGTTCTGCAATCGGGTTGGTTTGGTCCATAAATTGCGACAACTGCGAAGAGCCGAAGAATTCACGGATAACCGCCGATACGGGACGAATATTGATAAGAGCGGTAGCCGTAATTTCCATAGGGTCTTGCGTAGCCATACGCTCTTTGATAAGTCTTTCCAAACGCGCAATACCTACGCGGAGTTGGTTTTGCAACAATTCGCCAACCGAACGAACACGACGGTTGCCAAGGTGGTCGATATTGTCCGTAGAACCAATGCCGCAACGCAAATCGAGGTTGCTGGAAATGGACGCAACGATATCGTCTACCGTGATATGCTTGTGGCAAAGCTTGTCGATAAGGGGACGCATTTCCTTCTTTTGTTCTTTGGTAGGAACGGGGTGTTCGCTACGCAAAACTTCGTGGAAAAGCTTACAAGCCGCAACGAATTTGCAACGGTTGTCCCTTCTCTTTTCTCTGTTTTTCTTTTCTTCGGGCTTTTCGTCCGGTTCTTCCGCCTTTTCAATCGTCTTGTAAAGTTCGTTGATTTCGTCGGTGTACTTATCCGCAACTTCTTCCACGCTCAAATTCGCGCATTCCTCTGCGATGAGCTTGGAGAATTTATAGTTAGGATAGTAAACGGTGGGAAGTAAGCCGAAGTCCTTTGCGCGTACTTGAACGGGAATATCGCTAATAGCCGCAAAATCCACCGTGCCGTTTGCAATCATCTTATGTCTAATTTCGCCTTCTTCGGGGTCGTCCACAAGCACGAATACTTCGTTGATACCGCAGTTTTGGATATCCTTTGCTTGTTTTTCGGAGATGATTTCCCCTTCCGTTGCAAGCACTTCGCCCGTTTCAGGGTTTACAATCGTGTCCGCAATACGGCAACCTTCCAAACGGAAAGCAAGGTTAAGCTTTTTGTTATATTTGTATCTGCCCACTTTCGCAATATCGTAGCGACGAGGGTCGAAGAACAAATTGAAAAGGTGCGCTCTTACAGAATCTTCCGTAGGCGCTTCGCCGGGACGAAGGCGGCGGTACAATTCGTACAAGCCGTCCGATTCGCTCTTTGCCGTATCCTTTGCAAGCGTAGCAGCGATGATTTTGTTACCGGGGAACAAATCTTCAATCGCGCGGTTAGAACCAAAGCCGAGTGCACGCAAAAGCACCGTCACACACAACTTCTTCTTTCTATCAACACGCACGTACAAAGCGTCTTGTGCGTCTTGTTCAAGTTCAAGCCATGCGCCACGGTTGGGCATAACGGTAGTAGCGAACATTTCCTT
>JAZRSE010000190.1:0-6650 GCA_045651305.1 Candidatus Scatosoma sp.
TACGTCTTTTCAAACGTCTTTTTCTTTGCCGCCGCGGAGAACGCCTTGTTATCTCTCGTAGGCATTGCAGGCGCAGGCATAGGCGCACTGATTTTTACAGCGGGCTTTGCGCTTTGAGGCGCACGCGTAGGCGCGCCGCCGCTTGTAGGACGCATAGGTCTTTCCCCTTGGGGACGAGCGGTGTTGGGACGATAGGTAGAACCAAGCGAGGAGTTTTCCGCGCCGGGTTTAGCCACGTATTCGCCTTGTACTTGACCGTTTCTAAAATAACGGGGAGCACGAGGAGCGGCAGGCGCTTTGGGCGCAAACGTTTTCACCTCGGGTTTTACCTCGGGCTTTTCTTCCGCTTTCACCTCTTCAACGGGCGCAGTTTCTACAACTTCTTCCGTCTTTGCCTCTTCCTTCGGCTCTTCCTTTTTCGATTTCTTTTTCGGTTGTTCTTCAACCTTTTCGGGTTCTTCCGCAACTTGTTTTGCCTCCTCTTCCGCCGCAACACGAGCCGCTTCTTCCGCCGCCGCGCGAGCTTCCGCCTCCGCTTTTGCAGCAGCCTCCGCCGCTTCGCGTTCAGCCTTTTCCGTCTCCAAAGACGTCAGCTTTTTCAATATTTCCGAAAGACTTTTCTCCGTGGACGAAAGACGATTTAATACACCACCAAGACCGTCGTCTTCCAATAATTTCAATACGTTCTCCACGTTTTCGTATTTTTTTGCCATAAGTTTAGATGCTTCCTCCCGAATATAATTTGAATTGAGGCTCGTTTTCGGCAACGGAAAGTATTGCCGAAGCGAGGTTTTTGTCTTTAATTGCCACCGCTTTTACGCCAAAACGGTGTAAAAGTTCGCCTAAAACGTCCTTTTCTATTTCTATCATTGGGCATTTCAAGCGTTCTCTTGCCTTGTTCATTTCCTTAAACGAACTTTCGCCCAAAGCTTTATCCACGAGCAGTAAACAACCCGTTTTCAGCTTTGCGATTTCTTCTACGCCAAACGCTATTTTCCGCGAACGGATACAAAAGCCGAGATACGTTTCTATCTTACTTTTCACCAGCAATCGTTTCCTCCACGCCTTGATATACCGTTTGCGATACGTCCGTAGAAAATGCCTTGTGTAAAAGCTTGTTATCATTTAATTTTTTAAGGCACGCCTCTTCGTTACAAATATACGCGCCCCTGCCAGCCGCTTTGCCCGTAGGGTCTGCGGAAATTTCTCCGTCCGCGGTTTTCACCACTCGCGTCATTTCCTTCTTCGGTTTCATTTGACGGCAGGCAATACACATCCTCATTGGTACGGACTTCGTCTTTGCCATAGTTATACTCCGTTAAATTATTCTTGCGTTTCTTCGCTTTCCATTTGCGCCAAAAGCTCTTGCGCCTCGGGCGAGGACGCGCTCTTTACGTCAATCTTCCAACCGGTAAGACGAGCCGCCAAACGCGCGTTTTGACCGTCGCGGCCAATAGCAAGGGAAAGCTTGTCGTCGGGAACGATTGCGATTGCGCTGCGTTCGCCTTTTGCCGTAACGGAAATAACCGTTGCAGGGGAAAGTGCCTTGTAGTTAACCCGTACGGCGTCTTCGTTTCGTAAGATAATGTCGATTTTTTCACCGCCGAGTTCTTCTACGACAGCGTTTACACGCGCGCCGCGGTTGCCTACGCAAGCGCCTACTGCGTCTACGTGCGAATCGTTGGAAACGATAGCCATCTTCGTACGATGTCCTGCCTCACGCGCAACTTCTTTGATTTCTACCAAGCCTTGTGCGATTTCGGGAACTTGCTCTTCAAAGAGTTTCTTAACCAATCCAGGCGCAGTACGGGAAACGACGATTTGCGACGTTTTGCCGCTGTTCTTTACGCGTTTTACGAACACCTTAATTCTGTCGCCGATATTGTATTTTTCGCTTGCGACTCTATCTTGGGGAGGCATAACGCCCTCGATTTTCTTTTCGCCAAGTTCTACGTAAACGTTGCGTTCGTCAATCTTACGGATAACGCCTTCCATAAGTTCGCCCTCTTTATCGGAGAACGCCGAAAGCGTATTGTCACGTTCCGCCTCGTGCAACTTTTGCAAGATAACTTGTCTTGCCGTTTGCGCCGCAATACGTCCAAAATCCTTGGGAATAAAGTTACGTTCAATCGTGTCGCCTACTTGATAATTGGGGTTGAGCGCTTGTGCGTCTTCCAAGGAAACTTCCTTGTCCTTATCAACGACTTCTTCTACAACGTAACGCGTAGCCTTGAATTCGATAGTGCCCTTTTCCGCGTCAAGGGTAACGCTAACGTCCGCGCCGCCGTCGTATTGCTTTTTGTACGCAGATGCAAGCGCATTTTGCAACGTTTCAATAAACGCATCTTCGCTAATCCCCTTCTCTCTTACCAAATCGGTAAGTGCCGCAAAAAACTCCTTGTTTTCCATAATGTAATTTCTCCTGTTTTTATTTCAAGATATATTTTTTCTAAATTTATACAAGTCCGTCAAAATCAATCGCCCTGCAAATCTTTGCAATCTTGGCAATCTCCAATTTCAACGTTTCTTTCTTTTCTTCCACTTCGATACAATTCCCGTCGTAAGAAACGAGTTTCGCCTCGAAGAACTTTTTACCTTTGAGCGGCGCAAAAAGCTTGATTTCTACCTTTTCGCCCATACACTTTTCAAAATCCCTTGCCGTTTTCAACGGTCTATCCAAACCAGGTGAGGACACGTTGAGCGTATAGGGAAGACCAAACGTCGGGTCTACCTCGTCAAGCACAGGGTCAATCGCGCGGTGGAATTTTTCACACGTATCCAAATCAACGCCGCCCTCGATATCAATGTACGCCGTCAAAGCAGGCTCTTTGCCTTGTTTGAATTCGATTTCCACGATTTCGATACCCATTTCATCGGCAATCGGTTGTAAAGCGTTTTGTATTTCTTCAATCGGTTTTACTTTCATTTTTACCCCTAATAATGCGATTGAGAGTGGCTCTCACCACTCTCAATACTCATTACTGAATTATTAAGTACCCTTATTATACCATTATCTTTTGCAAATTGCAAGCATTTTAAGCAATTTTTTTCAAAAACACTTTTTTCTAAAATATATTATATTTTATAATAATCTTCCAGCATAGATTTTAATACTTCTATTTGCTTTTGCATTGCAACGCCTTTATCCGTTTGTTTTACCAAAATACGCTTATCAAACGTGAACAAGGTTCTAACCGTGCTCTTCAAATCGGCATAGCTTTCCAACGCCGCCGCCTGCGAAAACTCGGGCGCGTGGCATACGAGGTGTACCCCCTCCGAGTTGCTTATCAACGTGTATCCGCCAATACCCGTTTTATCGTGATATGCCTTGGAAAGTCCGCCGTCGATAGTGATATGGCGGCAGTTTCCGCTTTCGGGCGTTTCCCCGTCTTTTACCCTTACGGGCATATGTCCGTTGACGATTACCGAGTATTTGCCCTGCAAGCCAAATTCGGCAAGCACTTTCAAGCAAAACTCTTCCTTTTTAACGTATTCGTAATACGGGTCTTTATTCTCCGTTTCCTTAACGTCTTCAAAATACTTTCTATACACGCACATTTTATCTCTGCCATACAGCGGAGATTTTTTACCGCACCAAAGATACCACATAAAATCGACGGAATATCTATCCCCCGTCGCCGCGGCGCGGACGAGTGCGTCCAATCTATCGTACAAATCTTTGCCCTTATACTGTTTATCCCCCACCGTAACGAAGGAAAATTCCCCGTTTGGCTCGGTAGGAACGCAGCCGTGCATAAGCAAGTTTCCATTGAACGTCTTATACATACCCCCGCGTTTTAACAAAAATTGTACGTGCTCTTTTAAGCGTTTGTTCTCTCTAAATTCCTTTGTGAGAAGTTCTATAAGCGCGCGTTCTTTTTTCGTGAGCGTGGACGAGGGATACAAAATTCTATCCTCCATACCAAATTCGCTATGGCGGGAAATGAGCGCGTTTTCTATCTTTAACTGCATAACCGTTATCGCTTTGGTCATTTTGGCGAGCAGTTCGTTCTTCTCGAAATCGGTTTCCGTGCCGTACACGTCGGAAATACGGAAAGACGCGCAATCGTCCCCCTCGTATTCCTGCAAAGCAAACGCCATTAACGGGCGCAGGTTGATGCCGTAATTTTCTATCACCTGCAAGTTTCTATACGCGCAGTTGATACGGATTAGATTGCACACGCACGCCTCGTTGCCAAAGTGCGCGCCCATCCAAAGTACGTCGTGGTTGCCCCACTCGATATCCAAAGAGTGGTATTGTTTCAACCTATCCATAATTTTATCCGCGCCGTTGCCTCTATCGTAAATATCTCCTACGATATGCAAATGGTCTACGGCGAGGCGTTGGATAAGCGAACACATTGCGCCGATAAATTTGTCGGCGTTGCCAAGCTCAATAATCCCCGAAATGATATTGGAGTAATACTCCGATTTCGTGATACTATGATAGGGCATATTGATAAGTTCGTCAATGATATATTGATAATCCCTCGGCAGCGATTTACGCACCTTCGAACGGGTATATTTCGCCGCAACGAGCTTGCATACCTCTATCAACCTATACAGCGTTACCTCGTAAAAGCGAGCCGCGTCCTGCGCGCCTTTCAACTTTTCAAGCGTTTTTTCAGGATAATAAATAAGCGTGGCGAGTTCGTTTTTTTCCTCTTGCGAAAGGGTGTCCCCAAGCGCCAAGTCTATTTTCGTGCGGATTACCCCCGACGCGTTGCGTAAAATATGTAAAAACGTTTCCGCCTCGCCGTGCAAATCGCTTAAAAAGTGTTCCGTACCTTTGGGTAAATTCAAAATTGCGCGCAAGTTAATGATTTCCGTCATCACTTCTTGTGGTGTGGAAAACTGTTTTGCAAGCAACCCGTAAACTTCCTCGTAACGCATCTTTTTCTCCTTTTTTCTCAATTACAACGGTAATTTACCGCGTTTTTTCATAAGCTCGATAAAAATTTTCGCCGTTACGCAAGCGTCGTCAAAAGCGCGGTGGTGATTGAACGTGAAACCGTAATAATCCGCCACCGAATTGAGTTTATAATTGGGCAACATACCGCGCAAAAGCTCTTGCGCCAACGTAATGGTGTCAAACTGTCTATTATCAAACATATACCCGTTTTGTTCGCCGTAGTATTCCACGAAACGGTAGTCGAACGGGATATTATGCCCTACAAGATAAGCGCCGTCCACGAATTTGAAGAAATCGGCAATCACCTGTTCAACGTCGGGCGCGCCTACAAGGTCGGCGTCCGTAATGCCCGTCAAAGAGATGATTTCCGCCGAAAGACGCTCGTTACACGCAACAAAGGAAGAGAATTTTTCCGCCAATTCCCCGTTGACTATCTTCACCGCGCCAATCTCGATAATTTTGTCCATACGCCCCATGGCAGGGTTATTGTTCAAGCCCGTCGTTTCCAAGTCGAACACGACGAACACGTTGTTTTTCAAATCGTCCGGTTTATCAAAGCTATCGAAAAAGCCCACCTGTTCGAAATCCACGTACGGCTCGGGTTTTACGGAGTGATAGAATTTAGGCACAGGCTTACTCTTTCTCGCAACGGGCGTAAAGTCTTTGGGCTGCATACCGTAATTGATTTTGCTTGCCTTAAACGAGATATGCCCGTTATATTCCTCGTTTTCGCCGCTTATAACGATAGTATCCCCCACTTTAAGCGAGCGCACCTTTTCAAGCGTAGCTTTTTTGGGGAAGTACGTCGTGCGAAGTCCACCCGTGCCGTCGCTTATCGACACCGAGAAACGGGATTTTTCCACGTCCTCGCCCGTCTTTTCGTTGTGTTTGGTGTAGAATTTTTCTTCGATATACGTAATCGTACCGCATACGCAATACGGACCGCTCATTTTCAAGTGGTCGGCTACGTACACCGCCGTTTTGGGCGTTTCGTCCGCGCCGTCCAATTTCACAAAATCCTCTATCTTGAAACGGCGAATTTCCACCACTTCCGCATCCTCCGTTTCCACCACTTCTTCTAAAAGCTCTTCCTTTAACGTTTCCTTTTCTACGATACGGACGTTGCCGTAAAAGCTACCGCAATACACGCTTTGCAAATACGCGCTTACCGTATCTAAAACGTTAGAAGAGGTGAAAAGCGATTGTTCTCCCGAGGCGATATCAAAATAGAAATGCGCGCCCGAGGAAAGAAGTTCCACGCCGATATGCTCCACCGATAAAAACGCCGCTGCCGCAGGGAATTTCATACAAACGTAATCGTATATCTTCCCTTTTAACGTTTCTTTATCGGGAGAACGCTTGATTATTTTCACCCTCGCCTTAAACGCCTCGGGCAAATATTTTTGCGTAATAATTTCCGCTAAATGCGACTCTTGCTCGGTGTACGCCCTATCGGTGACGAGAGAAAATTCTGCAATTTTATCCCTTTTGGAAAGGGTAATCCCGTATAAAATTGCGTTTTTCAACCCGTTGGATTGTCGTATTTCCGCTAAATATTCCTGCACTTTGTTCATTTCAACAGCGCCCTTATTTCCTTAAAAAATTCTTCTTCGGCACAAGCCGTTTCCACCTTCTTAAACGGTTGCCCTTTCTTAAATATCAAACAATAGCCATTGCCGCCTGCAATGCCCAAATCGGCGTCTTTCGCCTCGCCAGGGCCGTTGACAACACAACCCAT
>JAZRSE010000191.1:0-15312 GCA_045651305.1 Candidatus Scatosoma sp.
AAAAACATCACGACGGCTATTGCGGTGGCGCACGCAAGGGGGGTGGCGCTCCTTACCTGCGTAAAGCATTGTGGAAAGTTATACGAATATACGCCTATGCAAATCAAACAGGCAATTACGGGCTATGGCAACGCCGATAAAAAGCAAATGCAATCGGTGGTGGCGTCGCTGCTTAAACTAAAACGCGTGCCCAAGCCTGACGACGCGGCGGACGCATTGGGCGTGGCGCTTTGTCACGCGTTCACCAATCGTTTTGGCGAACTGTTTGCCGTAGGGAATATGACGAGAACGAAAGGCAAGAACACGGCAGGCGACACAGCCGCGCAGCTCATTGCCGAGGCAGAACGCCGCAGAGCGGCAAAAATAGCGCAAGCGCGCGCGAAAAAAGCGGAGAAAGGGGAAGAGGTATGATAGCGTATTTAAGAGGGAGAGTGCTTGCCGTAACGGCGGAAACGGCGATTATGGACGTCAACGGCATCGGTTATGAAATTTACTGTTCGGGCGGTGCGTTTAGAAAAATCACGGTAGGCGAAGTGGCGGAATTGTACACGTACTTGCAAGTGAAAGAGGACGGCATTACTCTTTTTGGGTTTGAAAGTCCTCGTGAAAAGGAACTCTTTTTGAAGATAACCTCCGTATCGGGCGTTGGGCCGAAACTTGGCATATCGGTATTGACGGATATGAGCGGCGACGAGGTGGCGACGGCGATTGCGACGGCGGACGTGAAACGCCTTTCGAGAGCGAAAGGTATGGGCAAAAAGACGGCGGAGAAAATCGTTTTGGAATTGCACGGCAAAATTTCCGCGGCGGAAGTTATGAGCGTATCCGAGGAGGCGTTCCCCGTGAAAGCGCAGGCAGCGGCAACGGCGGTGAGCGCGCAAGACGAAGAGGCGGTTTCGGCGCTTATGGGCTTGGGCTTTACGAAAAACGAAAGCGTACAAGCGGTGCACCGCGCGAAAGAAATGGGCGCAAAATCCACGGAAGAAATTATCCGCAAGGCATTGTCGGGGATGTAAGGTATGTTTAACAGCGAAGATTTTATAGATGAAAATTTAACGGTTGCCACCAAGACGGAATACGACTTTGAAGAGAACGTACTCCGCCCCAAGACGATGAGCGATTACGTAGGGCAACAAAAGGTGAAAGAGAATTTACGCGTGTATATCTCGGCGGCGAAAGCGCGCGGAGAGGCGCTCGACCACGTGCTTTTATACGGCCCTCCCGGGCTTGGTAAAACCACTCTTTCGCATATCATTGCAAGTGAAATGGGCTCGTCTATCAAAATGACGAGCGGCCCTGCAATAGAGCGCAGCGGCGATTTGGCGGCGATACTTACCAATTTGAACGAAGGGGACGTTTTGTTCATAGACGAAATTCACCGTTTGCACCGTTCGGTGGAGGAAATGCTGTATTCGGCAATGGAGGATTACGCACTCGATATCATCGTGGGCAAAGGTCCGTCCGCACGCAATATCCGTTTCACGCTCAACCGCTTTACGTTGGTTGGCGCAACGACGAAAGTGGGTATGCTTGCGCCCCCCTTGCGCGATAGATTTGGCATTATCAACCGTTTGGAAATGTACACGAGCGAGGAGCTGCAAGAAATCGTTGCCCGTTCGGCAAGAGCGCTTGATATAGCGATTGACGAGCAGGGTGCGGCGGAAATTGCTCGCCGTAGCCGTGGTACGCCCCGTATTGCCAACCGTTTGTTAAAGCGTGTACGCGATTTCTCGGCGGTTAAGGGTAGCACGGAAATCACGAGAGAGGACGCGGATTTCGCGCTTTCGAGGTTGGAAATTGACAAACTTGGTTTAGACCAAACGGATAGAAACTTGCTTACGGCGCTCATTGAGAAATTCAACGGCGGACCTGCGGGTTTGGAAACGCTTGCGGCGACAACGGGCGAGGACGCCAATACCATCGAGGACGTGTACGAGCCGTATTTGTTGCAGCTTGGCTTTATTGCGCGCACGGCACGGGGCAGAATTTGCTTAAAAGACGGGTATAAACATATGGGCATAGAGCCGAGCATTAAGGCAAGAAAACAGCTTTCGATATTCGAGGACGAGGAATAACGTGGAGAAAGTACAGTACACAAAACGGGATTTTTATTACGATTTACCCGAAGAACGCATTGCGCAAACCCCTGCCGAACCGAGAGATTCTTCTCGGCTTTTGGTGTACGATAGGGAAAATAAAGCAATCACGGACAAGCGTTTTTACGATATTGCAGACTATTTGCAAGAGGGGGATTTGTTGGTCGTCAACAACACCAAGGTTATCCCTGCCCGTATGTATGCGAAAACGCAACACGGCGGCGTGGTGGAATTGCTCCTTTTGAAACGTCACGATTTGAAGGTGTGGGAGGCGTTAATGCGCCCTGGCAAAAAGGGCAAAATCGGCGCGAAAATGACGGTGTCGAGCGAGCTTTCTTTCACCGTAAAAGATATTACGGAAACGGGCGAGCGGATTGTAGAGTTTGAATACGACGGCTCGTTCGAGGATGTATTATCCCGTGTAGGCACGATGCCGTTGCCTCCGTATATCAAGGAGAAATTGGAAAATCAAGAACGCTACAACACCGTATATAGCAAGGTAGACGGCAGCGCGGCTGCGCCCACGGCAGGCTTGCATTTCACGGACGAGTTGTTGAAAAAGTTAAAGGACAAGGGCGTGGAAAGAGCGGAAGTGTTGTTACACGTAGGGCTTGGCACGTTCCGCCCCGTTAGCGAAGAGATTATCACCGACCATAAAATGCACTCGGAATACTATGAAATTAGCGAAGAGGCGGCGGAGAAGATAAACCGTGCTAAACGGGAGGGCAGAAGAGTTATTGCCGTTGGCACGACGTCGGTAAGAACGCTTGAAAGCGTAGCGGACGAAAACGGATTGGTAAAAGCCTGCAAGGGCAACACGGAAATTTTCTTATATCCGCCCTATAAAATGAAATGCGTGGATTCGTTGATAACCAACTTCCACTTGCCCGAAAGCACGCTGATTATGCTCGTTGCCTGTTTGACGGGCAGGGAAGAAATTTTGTCCGTGTACAAATACGCAGTAGAGAACGAGTATCGCTTTTTCAGCTTTGGGGACGCGTGTTTGATTTTATAAACGGCGTATTTAAAGCGTTGTCGCTCGGTTACGTACTATCGCTACGCGCCCTCGCGACGCCTTGCACTGCTTGTTTCTAAAAATCAAGCGTTAAGTTTTCTGTAAACGTTAATAAGGGGAAAATATGAACAACGCAAATTTCAATCAATCGGAACAAGACTATTTGGAGAGTCTTTTAATGCTGTCGAAAAACAGCGACGTGGTACACCGTATCGACGTTGCCAAGCGTATGAACGTATCGGGCGCGGCGGTGAATAAGGCGATGAAACTGCTTTGCGAAAAGGGGTACGTGTACGAGGACGGCAAGCATTTGTATTTGACCGAGCAAGGCAAGACGTACGCCGAAAAGGTGTATGAAAAACATTGTATTATCCGTAACTTCCTGCAAAAATTGGGCGTTAGCCCGTCGGTGGCGGAAGAGGACGCTTGCAATATGGAACACCTCGTATCGGGCGAAACGTTTGAAAAAATGAAAGCGTTTTTAGAAAAGTAAATAGACAAAAGCGGAGCAAAAAACGCTCCGCTTTTTTAGTGAATTGCAAGATAAATCTTGCGTGAATTGAAATACATTTCGTAAATTGCGGTTTTCAACCGCGTGAATTGCATTGCTTTGCAATGCGTTATTGCAATTATTTCCACAACGCAAGGCTATGCCTTGCAAATCACGGCGCGAGAAAATTCTAAAACAAATTTCCAAATATTTCTTAACCGTGGTTCATTTTCGCTTGACGGGGGCATAAAATAATGATATAATATCTTTGCAATAAGACGAATAGTCTTTTTATTTCGAAAAGAAACTTAACCTTGGTTAAAAAAGGAGATAGATATGCGATTGTTATCCAATATGGAAATTGGAGAGAGGGGCACGATAAAAGCGGTGAACGGCGAGGGGGCAATCCGTCGTCGATTGTTCGATATGGGTATTACGCCTGGTGCGGAGGTGTATTTAAGAAAGAAAGCGCCGTTTGGCGACCCGATTGAAATTTATATCCGCGGCTACGAATTGACCCTTCGAAAAGCGGAGGCGGCGAGGGTAGAAATCGAGTAGTGGCAAGCTGCCACCCCCAAGTGTTTCTATCTTTGTTGTGAAAAGAGAGATAGTTGTAAACGGAAAAAGTAAGAAACCTAATAAAAAGGAGCAAATATGTTACATTTTGCATTGGCAGGTAACCCCAACGCAGGGAAAACGACGTTGTTCAACGCTTTGACGGGCAGTACGGCGCACGTTGGAAACTGGCCGGGGGTTACGGTAGATAAACGCGAGGGATTGTATAAAAAAGCGGGCGAGGCGGTGAATATTATCGACCTGCCGGGGATTTATTCCCTTTCCCCGTACACTCCCGAAGAGGTTATTTCCAGAAACTTTTTGTTGAGCGACGAGATAAACGGTATTATCAATATCGTCGACGCCACCAATTTGGAAAGAAACCTGTATTTGACGACGCAACTAATGGAGTTGGGTGTACCGATGGTGGTTGCGTTGAATATGACGGACGTTTTGGATAAAAACGGGGATAGAATTGACGTGCGTGCTTTGGAAAAGCGTATAGGCTTGCCTATCGTGGAAATTTCCGCGTTGCGAGGCGTGAACGTAGAACTTTTAATGGAGCGAGCATTGGAAAGGGCAAAGGAAAAGAAAGAGGGCGAAACGGTTTTGAAAGACAGTTTGCTTGGTTCTGCTATTGCCAACGCGGAGATAGCGTTGCGCCTTAAAGGCGTACCTGCCCCCCTCTTTCACGCAATTAAGCTTGTAGAAAAGGACGAAATCGAGGTGCAAAACCACCCCGAAGAGGCGAAAGCGGTGGAGGCGTTTATCAAAGAAAACGCAGGCGGCAAGGACATTGATACGGAGGCGGAAATTGCCGATGCAAGATATAAGTACATAACGGCAAGATTTTCTACGACCTTGACGCGCGCAAGAAAGGAAGGGGAGGGCGAAAGCAAATCGAACAAAGCGGATAAAGTGTTGACGCATAAATGGTTTGGTATTCCTATTTTCCTCGTTATCCTCTTTGCCGTATTCCATTTGACGTTCTCGGAAAACGTGCTCTATTTGGGCAGTATTATCCCTGCGTTTGGCGAGTGGTGCGCCGTGGAAGGAAACGCCGCAAAAGGTATTTTCTTTGGCGTGGGCTTGAACTCTCCTGGTATTATCCTGTTCAACGCGTTAGAGCTATTGACGGGTAAAATAGGGGATTGGATGGGGCTTGGCTTAACCTCGCTTGGCGTAAACGATATCATTATCGGCTTGGTTTGCGACGGCGTTTGGGGGGGTATTGCATCCGTGCTTTCCTTCCTGCCGCAAATTCTCGTGCTTTTCCTGTTCTTCTCCATTTTGGAGGACACGGGGTATATGGCGCGCGTGGCGTTTATGCTCGATAGAATTTTCCGTCGTTTCGGCGTGTCGGGCAGAGCGTTTATGCCTATGATTATGGGCTTTGGCTGTTCCGTGCCTGCAATGATAAATACGCGCACGATGGCGGATAGAAAGGAGCGCGAGGCAACGGTGCGCGTTATTCCCTTCTTCTCGTGCGGCGCAAAAATGCCTATCCTGCTTGCCATTTCGGGCGGTATCGTGGCGAAATTCGGCGTAGGGAACGTGGACGTTATCACCTATTCGATGTACCTTTTGGGTATGATAGTGGCAATGCTCTCCCTCTTGATTATGCGCAATACGACGATGCGCGGCGAGGCGTCGCCCTTTATTATGGAATTGCCCTTATACCACGTACCTGGGTTTAGAAACTTGATGTTGCACCTTTGGGATAAGGCAAAACACTTTATCCAAAAAGCGTTTACCATTATTCTCGTTTCCTGCGTGGTGGTATGGTTCTTGTCCAATTTCGGTTGGGCGTGGAATTACGTTGGCGAGGATATGGACCAATCCATACTTGCCTCGATTGGTAAATTTATTCAACCGCTGTTCACGCCGCTTGGGTTTGGCAGTCAGCTTTCCTCGACGGGTTGGGTATTCGCCGTTGCGGCAATCACGGGCTTAATCGCCAAAGAGGACGTTATTGCAACGTTCGGTACGCTTGCGGCGTGCCTTATGGCAGGCTTTGAGGCAAACGGTATGTACGAAGAGGGCGTGCAAGAGGTGATGGTAATGATTGCGCAAACGGGGATTACGATTCCTGCGTTGATTGCCTTTATCGCGTTTAATATGCTCACCATACCTTGTTTTGCGGCGGTAGCCACGGCAAAAGGGGAGATTGGCAAAGAAAAATTCAAGTGGACGCTTTTGTTCTGGATAGTGACGTCCTACCTCGTTTCGACGATGGTGTACACGATTGGTCAGTTTTGGTGGACGTTGTTCATTTGGGTTCCTTTGGCGATTGTGGTAGCGATTGGCATCGTGTTGTACAACAAGAAAATGGATAAAAAGGAAAAGGCGTTAAAGATACAAAAATGAAACCGATTGACATTATAATTATAGCGATATTGTCGTTGATACTTATCGGCGTTATCGCGTATATCGTTTGGAAGAAAAAGACGGGCGAAAACGTTGGTTGCGGTTGCGGTTGTAACGGTTGTAGCGGCTGTTCCAGCGCAAACGTTTGTCCCACGGCGCAAAAAGCGGAAGAAGAACAGGCGGAAGAGCAGGACAACAAGCCCCTGCAAAGCGAAGAGGAAACTTTATAAATAAAAGGCAATCTTGCTTGTAAACGCTTAAAATTTAGGAGAAACGAGAGATGAAAGACGAGTGCTTGATTTGCGGTGCACCGCTTACCTATTTAGAGGAAGAAAGGCAGGAGGAGTGTGTTTTGTGCCATAAAAAAGAGGGGAGCAAAACCGTTTGCGAAAAGGGGCATTACGTTTGCAACGATTGCCACACGCAGGGCGTTGACGGCATAATTGGGTTGTGCCAAAAAGAAACGTCGAAAAACCCGATTGAGATTATCAAAAAAATGATGGCGTTGCCCTTTTGTCATACGCACGGGCCTGAACACCATATAATGGTCGGCTCGGCGTTGCTCACGGCGTACAAGAACGCAGGCGGAGAAATCGACTTTACGAAAGCGCTTTTGGAAATGCAAGCCCGTGGCAAGAAAGTTCCTGGCGGTGCGTGCGGTTTTTGGGGCGCGTGCGGAGCAGGGATAAGCGCAGGTATGTTCGTTTCCATTATTACGGGCGCAACGCCGCTTGCAAACGAGGCGTGGGGGCTTTCCAATAAGATGACGTCGAAAGCGCTCGGCGCGATTGGGGAAATCGGCGGGCCGAGGTGTTGTAAAAGGGATTCCTATCTTGCCATACTCTCGGCGGCGGAGTTTGTCAAACAAAACTTTGGGGTTGAAATGGAGATAGGCGAAATTCGTTGTACGCACTTTTTACAAAACAATCAATGTATCGGCAAAAGATGCCCGTTTTTTACGGGTGAGTGAGAATACGGAAACAAAATAAAACGGATAACCGCTTTGGTTATCCGTTTTTCTTATTTATTTTTCTTTGCCATCTTTTCCGCTTTTTTAAGAGCTTTTCGTTGTTTTTTATCCGTTTCCCCGTCCGTTAAAAGGGGAGGCTCTTCGTAGACTTCTACGCCGTCTTTATCGTAGAAAACGGTATTTTTTGCGTCCTTTTTCGCCTGCTTTTTCGCCGCCTTTTCTTGAAGTTTTTCCTCGCGTCTTTTCGCGCGTTTTTCTTCTACTTGTCTATCCAGCCAAAGGCGGTCTTTGCTCTTTTCCTTTTCGGGTTCTATTTCCTTGCCCGTAATCTTTTTGAAGAAGTTGCCCACCGCTTTGACGGGCTTGGTCAGTTCTTCCTTGTCCGCCTCAATCGCCGCAAGCAGGAGTTGGAAACGGCTGGAAACGATGTTGCCGATAAGGGTGAAAATGAATTGTAACAAGAACCCCACAATCATCATAGCGGAGAGGATAACGCCAAAGGGGGTGACGTGTTGCGTGGTGTTGTAAATCCCGTACAGCATTACGCCGATGGTGAATATTTTTAATAAAAGTTTCGATATCTTGAAAATATTTTGCACGACTTTATGAAGATTTTGTTTCACGTATAACGCGTTGCCCTGCGTGATAATCATAAAGAAGATAAAATACGCCACGGCGATAGAGGCGAGCGTGACGTTCACCCAAAAAATCCCAATCGGCGCGAAAAGGGCGTAGGTAAGGTAGGCAATGTACGCAATTTGCGTAATCACGTTGAAAAAGTACACCAATTTTTTGAAATCGTCGGCTATTTTTTGAAGAGCCGCTTTCGTGTAGTCTAACATAGTCAATCCCTTTTATCGTTATCTTTGGGCGGTTTTCCAAAGTAGGAGTATAATCCGCAAAGCAGGTTTGCATTATACAGTTTTTTCTTCTTGTTTGCGCTTTTGCCAAACCACCGCTCGAACTCGGGCAACGAGGTGAGCACGTACGCGTTCCAATCGGGCAGGGCGCGGAAGGTTGCGCCAAAACCTTTCATCAAGTTTTGTACTTCCTTGGCGTCCAAAAGCCGTTCTCCGTACGGGGGATTGGAAATGAGCACGCCGTATTTTTGCGAGGAGGTAAACGACCTTGCGTCCGCCACGGCAAAGCGGATATATTTCTCCACTCCTGCCTTTTTGGCGTGGTACTTGGCGATGGAAATGGCATCGGGGTTGATATCGCCGCCGAAAATACACGGCTTTGCCTCCCAACGGATATTGTCTTTCGCCTCTTCGCGCGCTTTATCCCCAACGCCGCGAGGGGTGCAAATCCATTTCTCGAAATCGAACGTACGGTTTGCGTTGGGCGCTATGCGTAACGCTTTCATCGCCGCCTCGATAGGGAGCGTTCCGCTGCCGCAAAATAAATCGGCAAACGGTTTGCCCTCGTCCTTTTCGGGGTTGTAGAAACTCTCGTCGATAATGCCTGCGGCAAGCGTTTCTTTCAAGGGCGCGGCGTAGGCAAGAGTGCGATAACCGCGTTTGTGCAAGCCCTCGCCCGAGGTGTCGATAGTAATCGTCGCCTCGTCTTTGAAAAGGGACACGCCTACAATCGTGCGCGCGCCCGTTTCGGTGAACGTCTTTCTACCCGTTTTTACCTTGTCGGCAAGACGGCAAATAATCGCCTTTTTGGCAACGCCGCCCGTGGCTTTTATTGCGGCAAGTGCGCTTTGTACGCTCTTCCCGTCCATAAGAATTTTCGAATCAATGGAAAGATAGTTCTCCCACGGGATAGAATAAACGCCTTCGTAGAGTTCGTCAAAGGTCTTTGCGGGGAATTGGGCGAGCTTGATAAGCACTCTTTCGCCGCTGCGTAAGCCCACGTTGAGTTTGGCGATATCCGCCCAATCGCCCTCTACCAAAATACGCCCGTTGTCGGCAGGGGCTTTTTCGTAACCGAGGGTATATAATTGTCGTTTTGTCGTCTGTTCCTGCCCGAACGCGACGGGGATGAGTAATTGCATACCTTAATTATAAATATTTTTGTTCTTTTGTCAAGGCGATAGTGTGTTTTTTTACCAAAAAGGCGAAAGTTATACGCGCGCAGGCATTGACAAACGCGAGAAAAAGGGGGTATAATATAGCTATGAAAAGGAATTACGAAAAGGAAATGCTTGCGTTGATGGAGGAAATCCCCTCAGGTGAAAGGTTGTTGCTGCATAGCTGTTGCGCGCCCTGTTCTTCCGCGTGCTTGGAAAGGTTAAAGGATAAATTCCAAATAACCGTACTCTATTACAACCCCAACATCGACGAGGAAAGCGAATATGAAAAACGCAAAGCGGAGCAAATCCGTTTCTTAAAAGAAACGGGCTGGGCGGAGTTTATTGATTGCGACCACGATAAAGAGGCTTTTGCGCAAATGGCAAAGGGCTTGGAAGAAGAGCCTGAAAAGGGGAAACGCTGTTATCTTTGTTACGGCTTGCGCCTTGATAAAACGGCGAGAGTGGCAAAGGAAAAGGGCTTTTCTTGGTTTTGCACGACGCTTTCTTTAAGTCCGCATAAAAACGCCGATTGGTTGAACGAATTGGGCGAGGGGGCAGGCGAAAAATACGGCGTGAAATACCTGCCGAGCGATTTTAAGAAAAAGGGGGGATATCCCCGTTCGATAGTGCTTTCAAACGAGCATCAATTATATAGGCAAGATTTTTGCGGTTGTAAATATTCCCGTCGATAAAAGGACGGGTTTTATTTTTGAAAAAAATTGAAACAAAATTTTATATCAGTATTGACACACGGGCGCGCGTGTGTTATAATTGCCACAATGAATAAATGCGTAGTACGCATAAAGAGAGGTTTTTTAGTATGAATTGGTTGATACTGATTGTAGTATTCGCAGTCGTGCTTGCCGTATCTTTTGCAGCGCTCAACTTCTATTTGGTTAGAAAACTGAAAGAGGGCAACGAGAAGATGCAAGAGATTGCCGCAGCGATTCGCGAAGGTGCAAACGCCTTTATCCGTTACGAATACAAAATCGTGGCGATTATCGGTAGTTGCATTGCCGTTATTCTTGGGCTTGTAATCGCTTGGGAAACGGGTGTGGCATTTGTTATCGGTGCGGTAATGAGCGCGTCGGCAGGGCTTGTAGGTATGAAGATAGCTACGTATGCAAACGTCCGCGTTGCCAACCGTGCAAACGAATCGAGAAGTACGGGTAAGACGTTGCAAGTTGCTTTCCGCGGCGGCTCGGTTGTAGGCCTTTGCGTGGCAGGTTTTGCACTTCTTGGTATCATTATCGTATATTTGATTTTCGGCTTGGGCGCAGGTATGCTTGACGTTACCTCCGCAAGCTCGGTTGTGTCGAAGGTAAATCCTATCACGAAACAACCTTACAACTTGTCGTTGATTTTGTCCGGTTACGCGCTTGGCTGTTCGGTTATCGCAATGTTTAGCCGTGTAGGCGGCGGTATCTATACGAAGGCGGCGGATATGGGTGCAGACCTCGTTGGTAAGACGGAGGCGCATATTCCCGAAGACGACCCTAGAAACCCCGCAACGATTGCGGACAACGTAGGCGATAACGTAGGCGACGTTGCAGGCCTTGGCGCAGACCTTTTGGAAAGCTACGTAGGCTCGATACTTTCCTGTGCGATTCTCGCTATCGAATTGTTCACGCATAGTACGGCGTTCTCGTCCACTTCCTTGTATGCAAAGATGGTATTATTCCCCATCTTGTTTGCAGGTATCGGCTTGATTTCCTGTGTGCTTGGTATCGCTTTCCCCTTGATTAAGAGAAAGATTTCCGATAATCCGCATATGGAACTAAACATAGCCACGTGGATATCGGCAGGGCTTGCCATAGCCTTTGGGTTCGTGCTTTGTTTCTTCTTCTTCCGCAGCGAAAACCAAATTGCGGAGGCAGGATTTAAGGCAGGATTTTTAAGCCCTTGGTTGGCGGCGGCAGTCGGCATTATTTGCGGTATTGTTATCGGTATTATTTCCGAATATTATACGAGCTACGATTATAAACCCACGAAAGGCATTTCCAAAGCAAGCCAAGAGGGCCCTGCGCTTACGATTACGCAAGGTATGGCAACGGGTATGATTTCCTGTATGCTCCCCGTGCTTTGCCTTGGCGCGGCTATCTTCGTTTGCTACTTGCTCGGCGGTATGTACGGCGTAGGCTGCGGCGCAATGGGTATGCTTTGCTTTGTTGCAACCACCGTATCGGTAGACTCCTACGGCCCTATCAGCGACAACGCAGGCGGTATTGCGGAAATGAGCGGCTTGGATAAAGACGTAAGAAACATCACCGATAAATTGGATAGCGTTGGTAACACGACGGCGGCAATCGGTAAAGGCTTTGCAATCGGTTCGGCGGCGCTTGCTACCGTATCTATGATGAGCAGTTACTTATACTCCTTCCAAGAAACGTTGACGCTTAACATTATTTCGCATATGGTACTCGTTGGTGCGCTCCTTGGCGGCGCGTTGCCTTTCTTGTTCAGCGGTATGCTTATCAACTCGGTTGCGAAAGCGGCAAGAAGTATGGTTGGCGAAGTTAGACGTCAGTTTAGAGAAATCCCCGGCATATTAGACGGCACGGGACGCCCCGATTATACAAGGTGTATCACGATATCCTCGCAAGGCGCGTTGAAAGAAATGATTTTGCCTGCAATCGTGTCCATTGCCTTCCCCGTAATTTGCGGATTCCTGTTCGGTCCCGAACTTGTCGGCGGTATGCTTATCGGCGCAACCCTTTCGGCGATTATGCTTGCAATCTTCACGGGTAACGCAGGCGGCGCGTGGGATAACGCGAAGAAGTTTATCGAATCGGGCGGTGTTGCAGGCGCAGGCAAAGGCACGCCTACGCACGACGCGGCAGTCGTTGGCGACACGGTTGGCGACCCGTTGAAAGACACCGTTGGCCCTTCGCTTGACATCTTGATTAAGATTATGAGCACCGTTTCCTTGGTATGCGTAGCGGTATTTGCAAACTTTAACTTGATGAGCTTGATTGGCTAAAATAAAAACGAAGAGTGGTTGATTTTTCAACCACTCTTTTTACGTAAAAAAATAACGGACTGATTTTTCGTCAGTCCGTTTTCTTTTGACAGGGGGAATTATTTATTATCGTTATTCGTCAAGCCCACGACGCTATCTACGGGCAACGCAAAGGCGATGCCTTGCCCTTCGCTTTCCAAGCCCACCTCTTTATAAAGAGCGTGCATAATGTCTTCCTTGCAAGCGGAGGGGACGAGAATCATAACGATTTCCTTTTCAGGTTGAACGGTAATCCCAAAGAACTTTTCCGCATCCTTGGGCGCAGTACCGCGCGCACTGATAACGGTGCCGCCTCGCGCGCCGTGCTTTTTCGCCGCGTCCATAACCGCGTCGCTATATCCGTCGTTTACGATACAAAAAATTGCCTCGTGTTGAAATTCCATAATCGTTTCTCCTTATATTTATACTATCTACAACTGCCAACAAGGCTTGCAATTTCGCTACGCGGTAACTACGCACGCGTAAGCGACGCTTATATTAGTTGCCTGCGCGGTTGTCGCTTAAAAAGCGATAAAGGGCTACGCCGATAACGGACGAAAGGGGGATTGTAAAGGCAATCCCTTTGCCACCGCGGAGCTTTTGGAAACGTTCGTCTATCGCACGCATAAGTTCTTCCGCCTTGTCCTCGGGGATAACGCTAAATATAACGCTTTTGTCCGCCTCTTCCAAACCAAGCAGGGAAAGCGTTTCCGATTTCGCCGTGCCTTGGGCGTTGACGCTCGTTTGTAAATTGACGCCGAAACTTTCGATAAGGTCGATAAAAAACTCCGTTTTCCCTCGATTGATAACCGTGACGAGGAGTTTGAGCTTTTTGAAATCGGAAGAGGGTGTTTTTTCCTTTTTCGGTATTCGTAAAATATTTCTTAAACGCATACTTACCCCCTTTGATTATAAAAACGAAATGATTTGTTCGTCGTCCGCGGAAAGGATACGACGCATAGCGATTCTTTCGCGGAAATGTTTGGTGACAACCGCCTTAAAGCCAAGCGATTGTATGGAAATGAGCGGCGTCATTGCGACCATAGAAACAAGCCCGAACGCGTCGTATAAAATATTGCCTTCCCCCTGCAATACGGCGCATATACCGATAACGAAGGGGAGGATAAAGGTCGAAGTCAAAGGTCCGCTTGCTACCCCGCCCGAGTCGAACGCTATCGCCGTATAAATTTTGGGTACGAAGAAAGACAAGCCCAAGGAAATGAAATAGCCGGGGATAAGGTAGTACAAAATACTGAAATCGAAGATGATACGAATTACGGAAAGCGCAATAGCGATACCAACGCCCACGGAAAGGGCGATGAGCATAGAGCGTTTCTTTACCGCGCCGCCCGTAACGCTTTCTACTTGGCGGTTGAGGACGTGGATGGCAGGTTCTGCCAAGACGACGGTGAGGCCGAGGGCAAAGGCAAAGCCGACCAACAAAACGGGGTTTTGCAGGGCGAGTTGTTCGCCCATTTTATAGCCGATAGGCATAAAGCCGATGGTGACGGCGGCGAGGAAGAGCACCAACCCAAAGAAGGTGTAAAATACGCCGATGATAATTTGCAAAATACGTCTTTTCGGGAGTTTCAAAAACAGGAATTGCAAGATAAAGAAGAACGCCACGATAGGCAGGATAGCAATCGCCACTTCCTTGCATTTCAAAGCGATTTCGTGGAAGATATCGCCTGCGCCCGATTGAACGGTGTAATTAGGAATTTGATAGGAAACCTCGCCCCCCGAAAGCAAGCCGAGAATCATTACGGCAAGAATAGGGCCGATAGAGCAAAGCGCGATGAAACCGAAACTGCTTTCTCTGTCGTGCTTATCGCCAAGCGCGGCGGATACGCCCACGCCAAGCGCCATAATAAAAGGCACGGTAATCGGGCCCGTCGTTACCCCGCCCGAATCGAACGCAAGGGGTAAAAACGCCGATTTGCCCTGTTCTATCATAAGCGCCGCAAAAGCAAAGAGCAGTAAATAGAAAAAGGTCATCAAATGCGCGAGGTGCAATCTAAATACGATACGCAATACGCCAAGCACGAGGAAGATACCCACGCCCACGCCGATAGTAATCATCAAAGTCGTGCCGTTGATAGATTCTTTCACCTGTTCGGCAAGGACGGTTAAATCGGGCTCGGCAATGGTCACGCATACGCCCATAATAAAGCAAATGAGCAGCAGCGTTTTGAACTTGCCCGATTTGGGCAAACCCGAACCCACCTGTTCGCCCATAGGCGTCATTGCCATATCCGCGCCAAGGTTGAAAAGCGCCATACCGAATACGAGCGCCACCGCGCAACAGGCAAACACCACCGTTTCCGTCGTCGTTAGCGTGAAAAGGGGCGTAAAGCTTAAAATGAGCACGATGAAAGCGACGGGGAACACCGACACCGCCGATTCTTTTAATTTTACCCATAAAGCTTGTAACATACGCGCACCTGATAAGTAGAGTGATTTGAACGCTTTTGCGTTCGTGAATTGGGCGTTGCCCGTGAATTGCCTACGGCGTGAATTGGCTTACGCCGTGATTTGACGGCGTTGCCGTCGTGAATTGCCTACGGCGTGATTTGGCTTGCGCCGTGAATTGCACGCCGAGGGCGTGCGTTGTGGCTAAGTCGGATCGTAGCCATGTCGTTCTGTGAGCCAAGGAGTTGAATCTATCAATTGTCTTCCTAAGACCGCTTGGCCTCCGACTTAATTGGCTTACGCCGTGATTTGACGGCGTTGCCGTCGTGAATTGCCTACGGCGTGATTTGGCTTGCGCCGTGAATTGCACGCCGAGGGCGTGCGTTGTGGCT
>JAZRSE010000192.1:0-10376 GCA_045651305.1 Candidatus Scatosoma sp.
GTAATTTAACGAGTGTAGAAATGGGTGACAAGGTAACGGAAATCGGCGCGCATGCGTTCTATGGTTGTGATAGTTTAACGAGTTTAGTAATTGGCAACAATGTGACGAGTATCGGCGGGGGTGCGTTCTATGGTTGTGGCAGTTTAGCGAGTTTAGTAATACCTGATAGTGTAACGAGCCTTGGGGCGAGGGCTTTCCAAGATTGTGATAGTATAACGAGCTTAGTTATCAATGATGCAAGAATAGGGGAAGGAGCGTTTTCCACTTGTGATGCATTAACGAGCGTAGTCGTCAATGGTGGTGAGATTGGAGAGGCAGCGTTCAAAAATTGCGACAGTTTAACGAGCGTAGTAATTGGTAAAAAGGTGACGGGGCTTTACTATGAGGCGTTCTATGGATTTAATTACTCGACAGGAGGAATATTCTACATGGGAAAGGAAAGTGATTGGAAACTCGTCTCGGGGGGGAGATATTATGCATCGGTTTACTATTACCTTGAAGACAGCGAAATCGTGCCTCAAACGGGGAGGTATTGGCGTTATACAAGTGATGGTGAAATAGAAAGTTATATCGACGGCGTAAAAAGATAAAAAGATATGAACCAAAAAGAACAAAAGGAATTGCGTGGGTATTCATTGATAGTCATTTGGATTTTTATCGTCTACTTTTTTCAAGTAGAACGGCAAGAAGCATGGGACTGGAATCGATTTTTCGTTGGCATATACGAACAAGCTATGGGTTTTATCTTCCCTTATTATTTCGTAAACGTATTGCATATTAAATCCGAGTGGATTAAAAACTTGGTGTTTATTACGTTGTTTTTAATCATGGATAATGTAGTGACGGTTCATTTAGAACTTCCTGTTGGGGCGATTAGTTATATTTTATTGGCTATTTCAACAGCGTTATGGATTGTATCAATATTGTTTTTGCGTAAAGTCTTTAATAATAAAGAAAACGCATTATATACAAGGAGAAATAGAAGAAGAGATTTAATTATACATACGAGCGCATTAGTGGTTAATATGGTGTTAGTCATTTTTTTGTATAAAATAAGATTTTTCGATGGGCGATAAAAAAACTTAAAAGCGAACAACAAAAAAGGACTGTGGAATATCCACAGTCCTTTTTTTGTGCAATTTTTCGTTTTCTATCCGTTTACAATACCGCTACGTTTACGCGATACCGAAAGATAGAAAGATTTGGGAGTGGAGGCTCTCCACTCGCCAGCGGTGGCTCACCGTTTAGTTGTTTTCAACCCAAGCGGTTGCTCTTACTTTGCTCATACGGGTAATTTTTTCCTTCGTGTACTTCGATTCTGCACCGCCGTTGGTGTAAAGGAAATAAAAACCGGTGGGCGTCTTGTAAAGAGTTTCTTCGTAGCCGTCCGCTTGGCCGTAGTAGCCGTAGGTTACCTTTTTAACAAGTTCCGCCGTTTCCGTATCATATTCTTTCTTGCAAATAATCTTTTTCATATCCGTTCTCTCCTTTTTAATTTCGTACCATAATTGTAAACAAAAAAAACGGGTATGTCAAGTTTTCAATAGGGGGATTTTTACTTTTTTTCATTGTTTTTTATTGGAAATTCGCCTTTTCTATTCGCAGGTCACGTCTACGATTTTTCCCTCGCTTATTTCCACTTTATAATGGCACGCCTCGTATATTCTTTCCGCCCTTTTTTTGACGAGCGCACACACGCACGGGGACTTGGTGGGAGCAACGGCGACGAACTCGCCTAAAAAGCCGCGCAGGGCGTCCGCCTTATCCAAAAGCGAATCCGCCAAGAAATTTTTATAATCCGCGCCAAGCAACACGCTTTCGAAGAAAGCAAAGGGGAGCAGGGAAAGGGCAACGCTATCTTTATCCGTATTTCCGCTTTCGTCGCACGCCTGTATCAAGGCAATTTCCGTGCGAGTGCAGGCGTTTTCCGTCAAAACGTATTGGCATTTTGCATACCTGCCCAAGCCGTTTGAAAGGGGCAGGGTTGCGTTGAGCGTATTATCCGTGATGGAATAATCGCTAATTTCCTCGCAAAACACGCATTTGCCTGCGAGGGTGTACAGGGCAAGGTGCGTATCGCTTTCCAAGCCGATAAGTCCGCACGCGAATAGAATTTTTGCGTTTATAAAGGCGTGCGAGAGGGGGATAGAAGTAAACCCTTCGCTAAATTGGATAGAAAGGAACAAACCGCCCTGTTCGAACAAGGTGACGAGGACGTCCTCTTTTCGTGCTTGCGCGTGTGGGCGCAAAGTTAAATCACGGGGCGGAAAATCGCGTGCGTAAAGGGCGATACCGTCGGGGAGGAGGTAGACTTCAAAGCCCTCGGGCGGAACAAAGCGCAGCTCTTGCGATAAGAAACAACCGATAGGTTGGGCGTTTGCAGGGGAGAATTGCGCGTAAATTCTGTCGGTGAGGGCGACTTCGGCAAACCGTTCGAATTTGTCCGTAACGCCGAAATACGCGCCGTTTAGCGTTAAGCAGCAGGGCAAAGAGGATAAAAAATACACTTTCATACGCTATTATATTCTTTTTTTGGGTGAAAAAGTATAAAATGAGAAAATTTGTCAATAATCACAAAACAAAGATATGTAAACGGAGGTATCCTATGAATAAAATCAACGGTTATACGGAAGAAGAGGCAAAGACGCTCGTCGACTATATCAAAGAGGGAAAGAGCAAGGGAAAAACGCTCACCTATCTATTCGAAAGCTACGGTTTGGAGCGTGGCAGGGCGAAAGGGAGTGTACGTAATTACTACTACGCGCTAATGAAGAACGAGAAAAAGGACGAGCGGATTGTCAAGCTTTTGGACGGCTCGCAACTTACCGTAGAGAAGATTAAAGAGTTCACGGAAGAGGAAACGACGGAAACGCTGAAAAGCATTTTATTGGAAAAGAGCAAAGGTTTTTCCGTGCGCCGCGCCATTTATAATTTGGCAAACGGGGACGATAAATTGATGCTCCGCCTGCAAAACAAGTATCGAAATATGCTAAAAAAATCGCCCGAGAGAATTGAAAAGCTTGCCGTGGAAATGGGGCTTGACGAGGAGGCGAAACGGGTGCAAAAATATACACGTGTGGGGGTAGAGCGCGCGGAAAGAGCGGAAAGGGCGGAAAACGTACCCGATAGAGCGTTTTTACGCAGACGCTTGGAAAACGAGATTAACGCCTTGTACGACAGGCTTGCCAAAACGTTGAAAGAGGAGAACGAAAGATTGCGCGAAGAGAACGCGCGTTTGAAAAAGGAAAACGCCAAGATAAACGCATAAAAAAGCGAGCCGATATTCTCGGCTCGTTTTTTGTTGTTATAGGCGTCAAGCGTTCTTTTTCGTTTTTTTCGAGAGCTTGTCTTTCGCCGTTTGCGTTATTTCTTCCGCTTTGTCGGTGGCTTTGTCTAAATTTTCTTCCATCGTGCGGATTTTCTCGTCCATAAACGCGTCCAATTTTTCCTGTGATTCCTCTTGCGCTTTTTTGACGAGCATACGCATTTTATTGTTATTGGCGACAAGCACCGCGCCAAGCAATCCGCCGACGACTACGCCGATTGCAAATTTTTCCATTTTTTCCTCCCCAAGAGCAAGTGCGCTCTTATCATAATAGTAGTATGTGATAAAATTTTTTAGAATATACGGAAGAAAACGGGTAGAAACGGTAGACGGTGATAAGGAATTGTGTTATAATGATGCTATGAAAAAGCGAGCGATAGCCTTTGATATAGGCGACAAGAGGATAGGAGTAGCGATTTCCGACCCGTTTAACGAGTATGCAATGCCCTGCGAAACGTATTTCCGCACCCACCGTTTTTGGACGGACGTAGAGGCGGTGGCAAACATTGCCAAGGAACGGGGCGTGGGCGTAATCGTATGCGGTATGCCCGTCAATTTCGACGGAACGGATAGCGTACAAACGCAAAAGACGCAAGATTTTATCGAGGCGTTGAAAACCAAGACGGATATTCCTATCGTTTTGGAGGACGAACGTTTTACGACGATGCAAGCGCGTGAAACGCAAATCGTTGGAGGGGTGAAAAGAGAGGATAGAAAAAAGACGATTGATTCTATCGCCGCCTCGTATATTTTGGAAAGCTATTTGCAACGTGAAAAAATCAAAGAAAGGAAGGAACAAGAAATGAAAGAAGAAATGATGGACGAATTGGATGAAATGGAAGAAGAACGCATTATCGAGCTTGAAGACGACGAAGGGAACGTAGAAAAATATTATCATATCGCAACGATTGAATATCGCAAGGATATGTACTGCGTATTCCAAAAAGCGGAGCCTGAAACGGAAGAGGAAGAGGACGAAGTGGTTATCTTCCGCCTTAACGAAGAGGCGGGCGAATTGTTGCCCTTGGAAGACGAACAACTTTTGGACGAAGTTTTCGCGGAATTTTGCCACCAATACGAAAACTTTGAGGATAGCGACGAGGCAGCTTTGCTCGACTAATTTCTGTTTTTAGTAGAATTATCCACCCGATTATCGGGTGGATTTTTTATTTCGTTTGCCGTTTTTTTCCTTTTTGACGCCGATTTTGCCCGTTTTTACGGTTCAAAAGCCCTTAAAAGGTACTTTTAAGGTGAAATTATTGTGAAATGCTTGAAAAAGTAATAAATAAGTGTTACAATAGAAAAGTGTGTGTAGTATTCTTAACAAAAATGCACGCAAAAAGGGAGAGTTTTCCAATTATGGACGAAAGAAAAAGGATAGACGGCGCGCTTTTTGAGAAGTTGATTCTCGGCGGCGCGGCGAATTTGCGAAAGAACGAGCAAAAGGTAAACGATTTGAACGTATTCCCTATTCCCGACGGCGACACGGGCGAAAATATGTACCTTACCTTGCAGGGCGGCTTGAACGAGCTTATGCACGAGGGAAAGGAAACGCTCGCGGCGAAAGCGCACGCTTTGGCACAAGGTATGTTGCTGGGCGCGAGAGGGAACTCGGGCGTAATCTTATCCCAACTTTTCTACGGGCTCGGCGAGGGCTTGAAAGATTTGGAAGAGTGCTCGGTTTATCAATTTAGCGAGGCGTTGAAAGTGGGAGTGAAATACGCTTACGGCGCGGTGGCGCACCCCGTTGAAGGCACGATACTCACGGTAGCGCGTGAGGCGGCGGAAAAGGTTTGCGCGCAACTGGGCGAGGATACGTCGTTGGAAACGTTTTTCAACGCTTACCTTGCGGAGATGAAAAAATCGCTTGAAAGAACGCCCGATTTACTTGCCGTACTCAAAGAGGCAGGGGTAATCGACAGCGGCGGCGCAGGGCTCGTGTATATCACCGAGGGCTTTATCAAGGCGTTGAGAGGCGAAAAGGTGGAAAATGCGTCCGCTTTGGCAGGGGATACGCAAAAGGCGGTGGACTTGTCGAAGTTTGACGAAAATTCGGTGATGCAATTTGGGTATTGTACCGAGTTGTTGCTCCGTTTACAAACGAGCAAGACGGACGTCGAGGCGTTTGACGTGGACGGGTTGATTGCGTATTTGGAAACGATAGGCGATTCGGTAGTGGCGTTTAAGACGGGCACGATTGTAAAATTACACGTGCATACCTTAACCCCGTATATGGTATTGCAATATTGCCAACAATTTGGCGAATATCTCACCGTAAAGATTGAAAATATGACGTTGCAACACAACGAAGTGCACGAGGCGGAAGAGGAGAGCGCGATTACGGAAGAAATCAAAATGCCCAAACGCGCGCGCCGTCCTTACGCAACCGTCACCGTGGCGTCGGGCGAGGGTGTCCGCCAAACGTTTTTGGAAATGGGCGCGGATTACGTTATTGCAGGCGGACAAACGAATAACCCCTCCTCCGAGGATTTTATCAAGGCGTTTGATGCGGTCAATGCCGATTACGTATTCGTATTGCCCAACAACGGCAATATCGTAATGGCGGCAAAACAAGCGGCGAGCATTTATACCGATTCGCAAATCCGCGTAATCGAAAGCAAAAATATAGGGCAGGGCTATTCCGCTCTTTCTATGGTAGATTACGAATTGGGCAGCCCCGAGGCTATCCAAGAACAAATGGAAGAGAGTATGGCAAGCACGATAACGGGTATGGTAGCCCGTTCGGTACGCACGACGGAGCTCAACGGCGTCAAGGTAGAAAAGGACGGGTATATGGGCTTTACCGACCATACGATGCTCCTTTGCGAAAAGGACAAGACGGCGGCGGTGTGCGCGCTCGCAGAGAAATTGGGCGTAGCGGAAAAGGAATTTTTAATCGTCGTGCACGGCAATAGCGTAACGGAAGAGGAAAAATCGGCGTTGCGCTCGTATATGGCGAAGAATTTTTCGCACGTAGAAACGTATGAAATCGAGGGTGGACAGGATGTGTACGATTTCCTGCTCATCATCGAATAAAAAAAATAAGAGGAAAAGTTATGGCAAAGAAACAAAGACCTGATAAAAAGTACAAATTACCCAACCCCAAGAGAAAGCATCCGCTTTGGGCGTTTTTGTCCCTGTTTATGCGTATGAAGGCAAAGCGTCCTGAAATTATCAACCTCGCGGGCGAAATTGAGGACAAGAGTATTATCGTAGCCAACCACTCGGCAAAGAGCGGCCCTCCTGCGTTCGATATCTACTTCCCCAAAAAGACGGCGAAGTGGGGCGCGCACGAAATGCTCGGCTATTGGAGCCAACGCAAGAACTATTTGCGCGACGTATTGAACATTAGAAAATTAAAGAAAAAGCCGGGGCTTTGGAACTCTTTCAAATCGGGGCTTTTGGCGACGTTGAACCCTATCCCTTACGGCGGTATGTGGATGGTTCCCACCTATCCCGACGGTAGATTGATTAAGACGCTCCGTTATAGTAGCGAACTTCTCGATAAGAATATTCCCATTATGATTTATCCCGAAAACTCCAACGACGGGTATAAGACGGTATTGACGGAATTTTTCCCCGGCTTTATTATGCTTGCGGAAAAATACTACCGCGCAAAGGGGATTGATTTGCCTATCTATCCCACCTATTATCACTTGGAAAAACGTATTATGATTATTGATAAGCCTATGTACGTGCAAGATTTGGTGAAAGAGGGCTTGACGAGGGAACAAATCGCGCAACGCTATTGCGACGCGGTAAACAACCTGTATTTCGAATACGTTGCAGGCAAAGACGAAAAGGCGCAAGCGACGGAAGAAAAGGCGGAATAAATAATGACGTTACAAGAAAAATTGCAGCTTGATTACGAGGGCTTAATCGAGCACGGCCCTATCAATATCGTTGCTTTTGGCGATAGCGTAACGCACGGCGCGGTGGGCGCAGGCGAAATCGACTACGAAACGGTGTATCACCGCCGTTTGGCAAAGAAAATCTCCGCCGTGCGCGACTACGTACCCGTGAATATGATTAACGCAGGGATAGGCGGTATCACCGCGCATTTGTCCTTGGCGCGTATGGAAAAACAAGTGTTCGCACATAATCCCGATTTGGTTATCGTTTGCTTTGGTCTTAACGACGTCAACGGGGATTTGGACGAATACCTGTCTGCCTTAAAAACGATTTTTGCCCGTTGCCAAGAAAGGGGGATAGAGGTTGTCTTTATGACGCCCAATATGCTCAATACCAACGTCGTGGAAGGCACGGAAGAACGTTTCTATGCTTACGCGCACGTAACGGCGGAAGTGCAAAATAGCGGCAAAATGGATAAGTATATCTATGCGGCGAAAGACCTCGCTCTTTCTATGGGCGTAAAGGTGGCGGATTGCTATTCTCAATGGAAAGAACTTGCCAAAACGCAGGATACGACCCTTCTTCTTGCCAACTATATCAACCACCCCACCCGTGAGATGCACGAATTGTTCGCGCAAACGCTGTTCGACACCATTTTTGGAGAGGAAAAAGTGCAGGCGAAAGAGGCGGAGCACACGATGTTTAGAAAGGAATAAAAGGAATAAAAATCGCGGAAAAAGCCGCGAAAAAACCAAAAAAAACCCAAAAACCGCGCGAAATTGCGCGGTTTTTTCACGCCTTGTACGAAAAAAGATGAAAATACAAAAAATACCCCCTTTTTGCTTTGGTAAAAATAGGCAAAAGGGGGTATTTTTGGCAAAAACGGGCAGGGAAAGAGGCTTGGTTTTTGCCGTTTTTACACACGAAAATACAATTTTACATAGTAAATGGGCGTAAAAAGACGCTTAAAGGGGCGTTGCGTTGCTTGAAAAAGTTAGAAACAATCAAAAGTTGTAAGAATTGCTCATTTTTGTACGATTTTACAATTTTATGATATTATGTTACAATACACGCAATATAAATAAGGTATAATGAGGATAGTGGCAAAATATCTTCGGGTATTGCCCCATTTTTTGAAAGAGTAAAAACGAGTCAAAACGATAGGACAAGGAGACTGTTTTATGAAGAAGTGGACGGCTGCAATTTATCTTGCTGTGGTGTGCGGTATTTTCGCCGCATCGGGTATCGCGTGTGGAAAGACGTCGGGTTGTATGTTTACGAAAGACAAGCCGGTTGTCGACGGCGCTGACGACGATTTCAGCGACGATTTCAGCGACGATTTCGGTTCGGGGATGTCTACGCCCGAAGTTACGTTGGACAACAACGTGGCGGTATGGCAAGAAGTATTCGACGCTGTTGGTTACGAATACAAAGTTATGAAGAACGGCAGGGTTGTAAGAAGCGGCATGATTGACGACCCGTCCAGAACGTATTACGAGCTTTACAACGGCGAAACGTTCACCGTGCGCGCTTTGGGTGCAACGGCTGCGGACGAGAGCGATTGGTCGAGCGAGGTTACGTACAACGCGCCTTACACTTTGGGTACGCCTGTCGTTGCTCTTGACGCGAAAGGCTTTGCAAGCTGGGCGGCTATTCCCAACGCAGTTTACTACGAATATTTGATTACGGGCGAAGACGAGTTTGCAGACTCGACGACGGGTACGACGACGAAGGCGACGATGGATTTCGCATTGAAAGTAGGCGAATACATTTCGGTTAAGGCTATCGGCGACGAAGTTACGTATGCAAGCGGCGATTTCTCCGCGCCTATCAAGTGTACGTCCATCGAAAACTCGTCCACGGACGTTGAAGAAAACGAACGTCCCGACGACATTGTAAAACCGGACGGCGGCGAAATCGTATTCGACGCAAGCAAGCTTGGCAATAAGCTCAACTATAAAGAAACGTTCACGGTGGAAGTTGGCGGCAAGGCGAATATTCCTATCGTGTACGTACAATACGACGGGGCTTGGTATGAGGCGTTCCCTTGGGTAACGTGCGGCAACGAAAAGGTAGAAGTCGGCGGTAGAGGCACGAGATTCTACGTAGATAGCTTGCAAGACCATATCATTGATTACTACGTTGAAATCGGCGGCGTACAAAAGGTAGCGACGACGACGGTTAAAATCCAAGACACGCAAGGCCCTACGTTCGATTTGCCTGCATCGGCAGACGGTATGCTCGTTTATAAAGACGACCCTGCATCGTTGCCCGATTGGACGGCGTTCGATTATAGCGGTATCCAAGGCGGTACGGCAGGCGAACTTACGAGCAAGAACGGCGTAACCATTACCGTAAAAGACCCTAATGGCAACACGGTGACGGTAAACAACGGTAAGTTCACGCCCACGCAATTTGGTAAGTACACGGTGACGTACGACGCGAAAGACACGAAAGGCAACACGGGCAAGACCTCGTTTGTAGTAGAGTGCGCTCGTATGGTAGAGGTGTGCGACTTCGATACGCTTGACGCCGGCTGGGCTTGGCAATATTATCAAGGCGAAGAAACGCTTGGCGAACTTAGCACCGAACATCGTTACGGTGACACGGGCCACTCGTTGAAAGTAACGACGCGCGGCACGGGCGAGGGCGGTTTCATTAAGGTTATCGCAATCCCCAACTACTTCGATTTGAGCGGATTTGACGAAATTGCGTTTACCATTTACTCGACGGAATCCTTACAAGGTACGTCCGCAGGTATCTACCTTTTGAACAACGAATCGTTGTACAATCAACCCTACAACCTTGACAAGGGTGAAAACATCGTTCGTTTCAAGATTGCGGACTTTATGAAAGATTACCCCGACGGCGAGATTTTGAACGCGAAAGACGTTTATAGAAACGCAGACCATATTTGGTTGCAGTTCCGTGGACCTAAGGGCGTAGACCTTTACATCGACAACATGGTTGGTGTGTTCTACGAAGAAACGGGCAGCGATAGAGAGGCTCCTATCTTAGACCTTGGCGCAGGCGCGGCGATTGCGGAAAGCAAGATTGAAGACGTTGCAACCTATAAGGGCATTTACGGCAACATTAGCGTTGTAGCAGGCGATACGATTAAGTCGGCAATCGACAGACACGTACACGTATGCGACAACAGCATGGGCAATATTAGCACGACGTATAAAGTAACGCTTGG
>JAZRSE010000193.1:0-3438 GCA_045651305.1 Candidatus Scatosoma sp.
ATGGCTACGATCCGACTTATTCAAGGGGATACGTTGTATATCGAATACGACGTGCAGAACCCCGCGGATAAACCGCTGTATTTTGCCTGCGGCGGACACGAATCGTTTGCGCTCGATTGCGACGTGGACGGCTACGAATTGCAATTTGATAAGAAAGAATCTCTTACGCATTACTACCACAATAAAGCAGGGTTTTTAACGGGCGAAACGGCGAATTACGGCGACGGTCAACCCTTGCCTTTGCCTATCGAGTTCTTGCAAGAAGGTGCAACGCTCATCTTCAAAAATATCCGTTCCCGCAAGGTAAACCTTGCACGTAAGGGGGGTAACGCGATTGCAAGCCTTACATTCGAAGGGTTTGAAAACCTGTTGGTATGGCGTGCGGGCGAAGCAAAATACGTATGTATCGAGCCGTGGACGAACTTGCCCGATTACGTAGGCGTACCCGATAAGGAGTTTGCAACCAAGGACGGCGTTTATAAAGTGGACGGGAAGTCGAACAAAAAACTCGTTAGGACGATTACCTATTTATGAGTGTAAAACTTGGGAAATACCGCCATTTTAAGGGCAACGAATACGAAGTGATTGCAATAGCCTACCACTCGGAAACGCAGGAAGAAATGGTCGTATATCAAGCGTTATACGGCGAGGGGAAGATATGGGTGCGCCCTGCAAGTATGTGGGAAGAAAGGATAGAACGCGACGGAAAAATCCATCAACGTTTTACCTATATCGAAGAAAAATAAAAAATAAAAGCCACTCTTACGAGTGGCTTTTTTGTATGCGTCGTTTATAGTATAAAACTTTGTGCGATTGTTAAAACGCCGAGGAAAGCGAAGTTAAAGGCGGAGAAGAGCAATATGTATCTCCACGCGTTGCCTTGCGTTTTAGAGGTGTATTCGCGGAAGGTGATTAACGAGGCGAGAGAGGATATAAGCGTGCCTACCCCGCCGATATTTACGCCCACGAGCAGCGGTTGCCAATTGGTTGTAAATTGGGATAACAAAATGGCGGAGGGTACGTTGGTAATAATTTGACAGGAGAAAACGGCGACGAGCAACGGGTTTTTGTTCATAAGCGAGCCGAAAAACGATTGAACGGCAGGTATGCGCGCCATATTCCCCGAAAATACGAAGAACATAAAAAAGGTTAAAAGCAGTCCGTAATCCACCTTCCCAAGCGCTTTTATATCTAAAAATATAAGGGCGATAGGGATAACGATTAAGCCAATCCAAAAGGGGATTACGCGGAAAACGATGATAATGGATAAAGCAAAAAGCAATAAATAGATAATCGTTTTCGTTTTCGGCAGGACGATTTTTTCTTCTTCCAAGGTAAGCGGTTCTTTTTTTACAAACATACAACAAAGGGTGATAAGCGCCACCGAAATACAAAACGGGGGGAGCATGGTTGCGACGAACGCGCCCGTGGGTATGTTAAACTTGGTGTATAAGTATAAATTTTGCGGATTGCCAAAAGGGGTAAGCATACCGCCGAGGTTGGCGGCAATGTTTTGCATAATAAAGGTAAACGCCATATATTTTTGTTTTCCCGTAGAGGAAAGGACGAAAAACCCAAGCGGCAAAAAGGTTAAAAGCGCCATATCGTTGGCAATGAGCATAGAGCCTAAAAAGGTGATATACACAAGGGCAAGTATGCTCGCGCGCGTATTCTTAAATAGAATTACAATCTTTCTTGCAAGAAAGGTAAAGAAACGGATATTTCGCAGGGCGCATACGACGGCAAGCACGCAAAATAGGCAAGTCAGCGTTTTCCAATCGAAATATCCAAGGTACGTCTTGTCGGGAGGGATGATAAAGCAAGTGACAATCGCGGCGATTGTGGCGATGCAAAGCACGGCGTTTTTCTTTATGAAACCGAGCACGTATTGGGATATAGCCTTGAAACGTGGCGTTTTGGGGGTGTTAACTTCTTGTACGTCGCTATCCATAATAAATACCTCCCTTTTATAATACGAAAGATATTATAGCACTCGTGAAAGAAAAATCCAATCGTTTACAGGGTTGTTTTGGAAAAAAAGAAAAAAATCCTCTCTAAAAAGAGAGGAGAAATTTTATCGTAATTGATTTTTGGGGCAAACTTTGATGCAAATGCCACACACGCTCCCCCTGCCTACGTCTTGGAAATGCTCTTTCATATATTTCGAGCATTTTTCAGGGTCGATATTCCGTTCGCTATCCGTGGTTGGCGTAGTGCCGAAAATAGCGCCAGCAGGACAGGCTTTGGCGCAAATGGTGCAATCTCCGCACCCGTTTGTAAGGACGGGGAGTTCGCTTTCTACGGGCAAATCGGTTAAAATAGTGCCTAAACGTACCTGACTACCGTATTTTTCGGTGAGAAACAAACCGCTTTTGCCTACGTACCCAAGCCCTGATAAGGCGGCAACCGTTTTGTGGGGAATAACACCGCGGTAGGGGTTGTTTTTGCCTTGGCTTTGGCTGGCGGCGATAGGAAGAGCGGAAAATCCGTATTCTTCTATTTTTCTTGCAAGGCGGAAGGTGACGTTATCAAGCAGGGCATTTGCCGTGCGGTAATGTTGAAAATACGCGAAAGAGGGCGCGTCTTCAATGGTAGCAAGCACGGCGCTGGATAATTTCACCGCCACCGATATAGCGTGGGTTAAGTGCGGGGCAAGTTTTGCCGTTTGATTTCCCAAATCGCAAAACCCGACAAGGTCCGCGCCAAGCGATTGCGCAAACGCCGAAAGTTCCTTTTGTAATTGTTGCAAACGTTCTTTTTCCATAAGAGTATTATAACATAAATTCTTTCAAAAAGCAAATGAAATGAAAAAGCAGTTGGGGGAAACCAACTGCATAATTACAAAATTGTGGAAGTTCCGTTCCCGACGTTTAATCAAATAGACCTATAAAACAATAGCTAAATCATTTTATAGCTGTCAAGTCGTGGCATTTTCATGACACGTGCCCTACTTTTCACTACAAGGCGCAGTTTTTATAAGCGCCCAAACTTCCAAGAAACGGCGCTAACTGTGTCAAACTTTAAGGGAGAGCCTACAGCGTTTCCGATATAAACAGGTCCGTGAGCCTGAAACCGATATTAGCATCTCGGCTATCGTTTTTAAGAAACAGACGTTTGGGGCGATAAAGGATATATTTACCGCCCGCGTGGCGCAGAGAGAGGGATTCTCACCTTTGGCGGTGCGCCCCGCTCCGCCATTATCAATGGCGTCCTTTGCCGTCGGTATTTATGGTATATATGCCTGCGTTGGCAAAGCGTTTTTCTCTCGAAAAACGGCTCCTACCCTCGAATCCCTCTCAAAATTCGGTCAACAACAAAATAAGGGACGGACAAGACGTCCGTCCCTTATTTTGTGGCGCAGAGAGAGGGATTCTCACCTTTGGCGGTGCGCCCCGCTCCGCCATTATCAATGGCGTCCTTTGCCGTCGGTATTTATGG
>JAZRSE010000194.1:0-4330 GCA_045651305.1 Candidatus Scatosoma sp.
AATCCGTTAAACGGTATCACGGAAAAGGTTTGTATTCAAGCGGAAAAAATCTTCGACGCAGGCATCAAACAAACGCAAATCGAAAATTATTCGCTGACGCTTACCGACCTTGACCCTGCCACCGTTGCGTGCCCTTTGACGTTCGTGTCCGCGCGCTCGACAGGGGCGGAGGCTACCGTGACCAATCTCAACGTGGAACGCCAAGCGGATAAGTCTTGCGCGAGGGTGCAAGCTACCGTTTCCGTGCCCCTTGAAGTGCTCTTTACCGACGCAAACGGCGTAGAGGGGAGCGCGACGGCAACGGTGTCTATCAACCAAGACGTATTGTTGTACATACCCTCGCCCTCCATCGTGCCTTTCACGGTGAGTGCGGTGATGAGCGCGGTTGTGCCTAACGGCACGTACAATGCGGAAACGCAAGGCTTTACGGCAACCGTTTGCGTGACGGTTATCTTGAAAATTTCTATGCCTGTGGAACTGCTTGTGCCTACGTACGGGTATTGCGTAATTCCGCCTGCACAAGATTATTCGCAAGAGGTATGCGCAGGCTTTTTCGAACTGCCTTTGTATCCGCAAAATAAGCCTTGTTGCAATAAATAGCGAAAAAGAAAAGACAGCCCGAAGAAAGGCTGTCTTTTTATATGCTTTTCCGTTTATATTCCAATAAAAACCTTGCTTTTTTGCTACGCAAATGGTATAATAAACGTATGAACGTTTATGCAATAAGTGATTTGCACCTTTCCACCACCGCGGACAAGCCGATGAACGTGTTTGGCGGAAATTGGGAGGGGCATTTCGAGAAAATTAAAAAGGATTGGCTGGAAAAGGTGACGGCGGACGATATCGTATTGATTGCAGGCGATATTAGCTGGGCAATGAAGTTGGAGGACGCCCTTGCCGATTTGAAACAGCTTGCCCCTCTTCCAGGGAAAAAGGTGTTTATCCGCGGTAATCACGATTATTGGTGGAACGGTATTTCACGTCTTCGCGCCGTCGCTCCTGATGAGAATTTTATCTTCTTGCAAACGGGCGCTATAAAGATAGGGGAATATATCTTCATCGGCTCGCGTGGGTGGACTTGCCCCGGCAGCCCCGATTATACCGAGCAGGATAACAAGTTGTATCTTCGCGAGGGGGAACGTTTCCGCCTTGCCTTTGGGGAGGCGAACAAGTTATACACGGGCGAGGAGAAGAAGATTGCGCTTATCCACTATCCTCCTTTTAACCTTAAAAACGAAGATACGCTCTTTACCAAGACGTTTGAAGAAAACGGCGTGGAGAAAGTGGTGTTCGGGCATATTCACGGGGCGGCGTATTTTCCGTTGAAAACGACGAAAAACGGCGTGGAATATATCCTTACGGCTTGCGATAAAGTGGCGTTTAAGCTTGTGAAAATATACTAACTTTCCGTGTAACGGAAAATAATTATATAAAAGCCTAAAAAAGTGTCTGTATCGTCTTTACAAGCAGGCAAAAAAGTGCTATAATAATGCGGATAAAAAAGTAAACTTACACTTTGGAGAAAAAATATGCTCAAAAGAAAAGATTTGTTGGGGCTAATCGACGTGACGAAAGAGGAACTTACCGAGCTCCTCGACACCGCCGCCGTGATGAAGAAACATCTAAAAGCAGGCGAGAAACAGTTGCCCTACTTAAAAGGTAAAACGGCAACGATACTCTTCTACGAAAACAGTACGAGAACGAGAACGAGTTTCGAACTTGCCGCAAAATACCTCGGCGCGACGGTTATCAATATCGCCGCAGGCAGTTCTTCCGTTGCCAAGGGCGAAACGCTCGTGGATACGGGTAAAACGTTGGACGCGCAATTAAACGATTTCTTGATTATGCGCCATCCAATGGGCGGTGCGCCTTACCTTCTTGCAAAGGTTGCCAAAGCAGGCGTTCTTAACGCGGGCGACGGTATGAACGAACACCCTACCCAAGCGCTCCTCGATATGCTGACGATGAAAGAACATTTCGGCAGTTTGGAAGGCTTGAAAGTGGCGATTGTGGGCGACATCAAGCACTCGCGCGTGGCAAAATCCAATTTATTCGGGTTAAAGACGATGGGCGCGGACGTATATATGTACGCTCCTGAAACGCTTATTCCCAAGGGGATTGACAAGCTGGGCGCAAAGCTTTGCAAGACGAAAGAAGAGGCGCTTGAAAATGCGGACGTCGTAATGGGTCTTCGTATCCAGCTCGAACGTCAACAGGCAGGCAACTTCCCCTCGCTTAACGAATACGCCTCCTTCTACGGCGTAACGGCAAAGGATTTACGCCTTGCTAAGCCCAATGCAATTATTATGCACCCCGGCCCTGTCAATAGAGGCGTGGAACTTACGGGTAAAGTTATCGACCACGAAAAGAGCAGGATTGAAGAACAGGTATTCTCGGGTATCGCCGTACGTATGGCGTGCTTGAAACTCTTAAACGATTATCGCGACGCGCAAAAGTAAAAGGAGAAGAACAATGATTATCAAAAACGGTAACGTAGTTTTGAAGAACTCGGTAGAGAAAAAAGACATTTTGATTGAAGAGGGCAAAATCGTAAAGATTGCCGACGAAATCGCAGTAAACGGCGATACGGTTATCGACGCAAGCGGAAAACACGTTTTCCCCGGGCTTATCGATATGCACGTACACCTTCGCGACCCGGGCTATGAATATAAAGAAGATATTGAAAGCGGCAGTAAGGCGGCGGTGAAAGGCGGCTTTACGCAAATTTGCTGTATGCCCAACACCAATCCTATTATGGACAACAAAGTGGTGGTAAGCTACGTAAAACATAAAGCGCAAGAAGTAAACCTTTGCAAGGTACACCCTATCGGCGCAATCACCAAAGGGGAAAAGGGCGAACAACTTGCGGAAATCGGTGAAATGAAAAAGGCAGGCGCGGTGGCTATCTCCGACGACGGCGTTGCGGTTAAGAGCGCAAGATTGATGCGCCTTGCTATGGAATACGCAAGCGGTTTCAATATCAAATGCCTTTGCCATTGCGAGGATAAAGAACTCGTAGACGGCGGTGTTGTAAACGAGGGTTTGAACTCTACGATTGCAGGCTTGAAAGGTATTCCCCGTGCGGCGGAAGACATTATCATCGCAAGAGAAATTGCTTTGGCGGAAAGCTTGGACGTGCCCGTGCATATTTGTCACGTATCCACGCATAGCGGCGTGCGCCTTATTCGCGACGCGAAGAAAGCAGGCGTGAAAGTAACGGCGGAAACCTGTCCGCACTACTTCGCCGTAACGGACGACGTGATTAAGACGTTCGACACGAACACGAAAGTAAATCCTCCTATTAGAGAAGAGGTGGACAAGCAAGCGATTTTGGCAGGTCTTAAAGACGGTACGCTCGATTGTATCGTAACCGACCACGCGCCTCACCATATCAACGACAAGAACGTGGAATACAATTTGGCGGCGTTTGGTATTAGCGGCATTGAAACGTCGTTCGGGTTTGCAATCACGTATTTGTACAAAACGGGCGTTTTGAGCTTGAACGAAATTGCGGATAAAATGTCCTATGCGCCCGCGCAAATTCTCGATTTGGCAGGCGGCGAAATCAAAGAGGGCGGCGTTGCCGATTTGATGATTGCCGATTTGAACGAAAGCTACGTTGTAGACCCTGCTAACTTTGTGAGCAAGGGCAAGAACAATCCTTTCGGCGGCTATAAACTTGACGGCGTTGTAAAATACACGATTGTTGACGGCGAAGTAAAATACCAAGCTTAAACGACGTATCTACGCCGTTTAAGCTTGGCGAAAAGAATAAAGAAAAACAATTTAGGAGAAAACCTATGATTACGGATAGATTGATTGACGGCATTATCGCTATGCAAAACCCCACGTGCGTGGGCTTGGATACCCTTTTCGATTACTTGCCCGACGATATGAAAGCGGGCGTTACCACGTTCTATGGCGTCGCGGAAAGAGTGTTCGAGTTCAATAAAAAACTCATCGACAACGTTTACGATATCGTGCCCTCGGTAAAGGTGCAAATCGCGTACTACGAAATGTACGGCGTACCTGGTATGAAAGCGTATGAAGCAACGCTCAAATACGCGGCGGAAAAAGGGCTCGTCGTTATTGCGGACGCAAAGAGAAACGATATCGGCTCGACGGCGGCTTGCTATGCAAAAACCTTCCTTGGCGAAACGGAAGTAAACGGTAACAAATTCAAACCTTTCCCTTCCGACTACGTCACCGTAAACGGATATTTGGGCACGGACGGAATTGCGCCCTTCGTTGAACAATGCGAAAAGAACGACAAGGGTATCTTTGTTTTGGTAAAAACCTCTAACCCTTCGGGCGCGGAAATCCAAAACAT
>JAZRSE010000195.1:0-4077 GCA_045651305.1 Candidatus Scatosoma sp.
TGCGAGTACGTCTTTACGCACCGCCTTAACCGTTTCGCGCGCGATAATTTTACCGCCCACCGCCGCCTGTACGGGGATTTCGAACAGCTGACGGGGAATCGCTTCTTTCAAGTTTTCACAAAGCGTTCTGCCCCGTTCGTATGCGCGACCTTCGAACACTATCGTGGAAAGCGCGTCGCAAATTTCGCCGTTGAGCAAAATATCCAATTTCACGAGCTTGGAGCGTTGATAGCCTGCAAGCTCGTAATCGAAGCTCGCATATCCTTTCGTGCGAGATTTTAAGCCGTCGAAAAAGTCGTAAACGATTTCGTTAAGGGGCAACGTGTATTCAAGCTTGACGCGTTTTTCGTCCACGTACGTCATATTTTTGAACACACCGCGCTTTTCCTTACACAAATCCATAATCGCGCCCATATAATCGGGTGGCGTGTAGATTTCCGCTTTGACAATCGGCTCTTCCATATACTCGATATCACTCGGTTCGGGCAAGTGCGTGGGATTGTCCACGAAAAATTCTTCCCCGTTCGTCTTATGCACGAGATAGCTAACGGAAGGCGCGGTGGTGATAATATCCAAGTTGAATTCTCTTTCAATTCTCTCTTGGATAATTTCCATATGCAAAAGACCCAAGAAACCGCATCTAAAACCAAAGCCGAGCGCAACGGAATTGTCGGGCTCGAAGATAAGCGACGCGTCGTTGAGTTGCAATTTGAGTATCGCCTCTTTCAAGTCGTTGAACTTACTGCCGTCGAGCGGATAGATACCGCAAAAGACAACGGGTTGTACCTTTTTATAACCAGGGAGCGGTTCTTTTGCAGGGCGCAAAGCGTTGGTTACCGTATCGCCTACCGCTACGTCTTGGATAGACTTAATCGACGCGGCGATATACCCTACCTCGCCTGCTTTCAAGCAAGCCTTGGGGAAAAGGTTGGGCGCAAACGCACCCACTTCCGTAACGTCGTACACGGTGGAAGATAAAAACGTTTTAATCTTATCGCCCACTTTCACTTCGCCGTCCATAATACGCACGAAAAGAATAACGCCTTTGTAGTTGTCGTAATAACTATCGAAAATAAGCGCTTTTAACGGCTCTTCCGTGTCGCCTTGGGGGGCAGGGAAATAATCCTTAACCGCCTCCAACAAATCGCCGATATTCGTGCCCTCTTTTGCGGAAACGCAAGGGATACCCTCGGCGTCCAAACCGATAATTTCCTCTATTTCCTTTTTCGCCTCGTCAACGCGCGCGCTCGGCAAGTCGATTTTATTGATAACGGGCAAGATTTCCAAGTTATTTTCAATCGCAAGATATACGTTGGCAAGCGTTTGCGCCTCCACGCCTTGCGTTGCGTCTACAACCAAAATTGCACCCTCACAAGCGGCAAGCGAACGGCTTACCTCGTAGGTAAAGTCTACGTGGCCAGGGGTGTCGATGAGGTTATATTCGTATTCCTGTCCGTCTTTCGCCGTGTAGTACATACGCACGGGCGTGAGCTTGATGGTGATACCGCGTTCCCTCTCGATATCCATACTATCGAGGAGTTGTTCTTCCATATCTCTATCGGATACTTGTCCCGTACGCTCGATAAGTCTATCCGCAAGCGTACTTTTACCGTGGTCGATATGCGCGATTATACAAAAATTTCTTAAACGAGAATTGGGTTTTGCCATAAAATCCTCTTTTCCTTATTTTCTCTTAATTTTCCTTGCGGAAGTCTTCAATAAACGCGTGCAACGCATACGAGGCAGGTTTATGTTTGGGCAATAGCATCCCCACCGAACGAACGGGCAACGCCACGTCCGTTTGCACCTCAAAAAGCGTACCCTCGTCAAGCATTTGCGCCACGTATTGACGGGGAATAACGCCTATGCCCATACCGCGCGACACAAAACGTTTCATCAAATCCCAACTGCCCACCTCGATAGAGGGCACCATTTCTACCCCAACCGAGTGGAAGAAATTGTCAAGCGACTGTCTTGAAACGGTGTTGCCTTCCATCAATATAAGCGGATATTTTTTCAACGTTTCTATCGTAGTTTCCACGTCCTTTAACTCCGCAAATTTATCCGTTGCAACGAAGATGTCGTTAAGGCGCATACAGTTGCCGTGGAGTTCTAATTCCGCCTCCGTTTGGATAGGCAGGTTGACAAACGCCACGTCGCATTTCTCCGCCTTTAATTTTTCTATCGTGTCGGGCGTTACGTCCGCAAGCAGTTCGAACTTGACGGCAGGGAAACGCTCGTGAAATTCTACGATTTTGTCCGCCAAGAAATACTCGAAAATAGTGTCGCTTGCGCCGATACGGATTGTGCCCGTTGCCGACGTTTTCATTTCCGCAATACGGTTTTCCGCATCGCCGAGCAAGTTGAGTGCCTTTTCCACTTCCGCAAAAATGAGTTTACCGCCGTTTGCGGAAAGTTGCATACCACGGTGCGTACGCGTAAAAAGGGTTACCCCAAGCTGCGTTTCAAGCTGTTTAATCGAACGGGAAACCGCAGGTTGCGAAATATATAATTCCTCCGCGGCTTTCGTCAAGCTGCCGCTTTTGGCAACCGTGTAGAACACCCTGTACAAATCTAAATTTACCATACTTCCCTTATCCATAGTACCTCTTATTTCCCCACGCAAAACTTTTCAAAGATTTCCGTAATGATTGCCTCCGTAGCCGTTTCGCCCGTGATTTCGCCAAGGCAATCCCACGCCTCTTTTACGTCGATGCCAATCAAATCCAGCGGTTGCCCCTCACAGGCAAATATCGCGCGTGCAAGCGCCTCGTCCGCACGTTTGAGCGCATCGTAGTGTCTTCTTTCGATTAAGAACGCCGCGTCCTCGCTCCGTTCGCCAAAACTTTTTTCAAAGAGCAATTCTTTCAATCTTTCAATGCCCTCGCCCGTAACGGCGGAAGTATGTACGTCCGCGTCCGTATCCGTTTCGTCTTTTACAATATCCGTTTTATTGAACACCTTGATAAGCGGTTTGCCCTGCAACATTTGCAAAACGCGTCCGTCTTCCTCGTCCATTTGTCTTGACAAGTCCGCCACGAACACGGCAACGTCCGCCGAACGAATAATGCTTTCCGCGCGTTCAATACCGATGTTTTCTATTCTGTCGCCGCTTTCTCTCACGCCTGCCGTGTCGTAAAGATTGAACTTTCTACCCTTGATTTCAAGCGAGCCTTCCACTGCGTCGCGCGTCGTGCCTGCCACCTCGGATACAATCGCTTTTTCGTAACCGAGCAATTTATTAAGAAGGGAGCTTTTACCCGTATTCGGCTTACCGCAAATTGCCACCGTCACGCCCGATTTTATCTTCTTGCCCGTCGCGTAGCTATCGAGCAACGGTTTCAACGTTGCCCTTAAAGCAACGAGGTCGTCTTTCAACTCGTTGACGTGTTGTTCTTCAATATCCTCTTCGGGATAATCGACGGACACGTCAATCCCTGCAAGCAAGTTTTTCAAGCGCGATTGCGCGTCCACCACTTTGTTCGTCAATTTTTCGCTATACAATAAGTACCCTGCCTTTACCTCCGCGTCCGATTCGCCGTTAATCATATCGGCAACCCCCTCGGCGGACGAAAGGGAAAGTTTCCCGTTTAAGAAAGCGCGCTTTGTAAATTCCCCACGCGTAGCACTTCTTGCGCCGTGCAAAAACGTTTGTTTCAAAATACCGCGTGCAACGTTTTCGCCGCCGTGGCAATGGAACTCTACAATATCCTCGCCCGTGTAGCTGGCAGGCGCTTTGAAATACACGCAAAGCCCAAAATCGGAGAAGTTCCCCCCGTCGATTTGCCCTGCGTACATTTTATACGGCTCGAAATCTTCCACCTTTATATTCCCTACGGGGCGGAACATTTTCGCCGCAAGCGCAAGCGGATCTTTGCCGCTCACACGCACGATCGCCACGCCGCCTTTCCCTGCCGCCGTTGCAATCGCCGATATATTCTCTTCCATAAATCTCGCGCCGTTCACTCTTTTTTCTCCTCGTTATAACATACGCTTATATTATAGCACAATTTCTTATATAATGTAAACCGTTTCAACCTATCGCCCACAAAAAAAAGACGGAAAATATAACTTTTT
>JAZRSE010000196.1:0-4999 GCA_045651305.1 Candidatus Scatosoma sp.
CGTAAACTTTGCCAACGTACAACGCGCTACCCGTATGCGCGTGCCTTTCGGTATCGCGCAGGTAGGTAAATCCTTCCGTAACGAAATTACCCCCGGTAACTTCACTTTCCGTACCCGTGAATTCGAACAAATGGAACTTGAATTCTTCTGCAAACCCGGGACGGATTTGGAATGGTTCGCATACTGGAAAGATTTCTGCCGTGATTGGCTTTTGTCTTTGGGTATGAAAGCGGAAAACTTGCACCTTCGCGACCATTCCCCTGAAGAGCTTTGCTTCTACTCGAAAGCGACGACGGACTTTGAGTATCGTTTCGCGTTCGGTTGGGGCGAACTTTGGGGCGTTGCGGATAGAACGGATTACGACTTGAGCCAACACGCAAAAGAATGCGGTAAGCCCATCGATTACGTTGACCCCGTTACGAACGAAAGATACGTGCCTTACGTTGTAGAACCCTCTTTGGGTGCCGACCGTGTGGTACTTGCTTTCCTCACGGACGCTTACGACGAAGAAGTGGTTGACGCGGAAAAGAACGATATCCGTACGGTACTTCGTTTGCACCCCTTCCTTGCTCCTTACAAGTGTGCGGTATTGCCCTTGCAAAAGAACTTGGCGGACAAAGCGGACGAAATCTATGCGAAGATGATGAAGAAATTCCCCACGACGTACGACGTTACGGGTTCTATCGGTAAACGTTATCGTCGTCAAGACGAAATCGGTACGCCTTTCTGCGTAACGGTAGACTTCCAAACGCTCGAAGACAACACCGTAACGGTGCGTGATAGAGATACGATGGAACAAATCCGCGTATCCATTGACGAGGCAATCGCTTACGTACAAGAAAAAATCGAGTTTTAATCGCTTATAAACGCAAGGGGCAAGTATGTTTCAACGCATACTTGCCCCTTTTATTTTTATTTCGATACGTACATACCCCTACGTTTTATTTTCCCGTTTTCCTTTGCTAAATACCGTTTACAACATAAAAACCCGTGGCGTTTGCCACGGGTTTTTCTTTGTTTATTATACCATTTTTGGGTTAACCCCCAATACATAGTGGTTTTATGCTTATTTATTGTTTCGGTTTTTCTTCAAAAACGTTCTAATAAACTCTCGCATTTTATCCTCCGAACGGAAGAAATAAATTTCGCCACGGTTGCTGGAAGGATATTCGTCGGCAAAATCACCGCTCATAATTTGTTTATCCTCGGAGAGGGTAAGCCTATGTATGCCGTGTCTATTCGTATATTCGTTGCCAACCTTTACGGGCGTGTTCGCCTTAAAACAGGTGATAATCTTTTCTTTGCCGTCCCAATCAACCGCCCAAGAACTCCAACCCGTATTGCTACGCACGTCGTCCTCGCGTATAACGTTGTCGTTCTCGTCAAGGGAATACGAGTAATTGACGGCGGAGAATTTCAAATCGTACAAGTCTTGCGTCACGTCCGTTTCGCCTGCACGAAGATAGTCCGCCTTGATAATGCCCTCGTCGTTTTTCTTAATATGTACGTGATACCATTTACCTTTCACGTTAAATATTTGTTTCTTAATCCTTACAATGAAGTATTTATAAATGAAATAGAGAATCGTATAAATACCAACGTACAAAAACGCCGAAACAAATAAATCGCAAATAGACACCAACCAAGGACGATGAAAAATTCCTTCCAAAAAGGCGTACACGTAATCGTTGATTAGCGTGTTCGTTATCATAAAGAAAGTGAAAACTATACCGTGCAATGCAAATACAAATCCTATCTTCTTCATTGGTACGCCTCCCTTTATTCCGCTTGCAATATCTCTAAAAGATATTTATGCGTATCAGGATTTCCAACGACGATGGTTGTCGGTTCTACAAAGGGGAGCTTTTCCCCGTTCCATTGCGAAATCTTACCCCCCGCCTCTTCCAAAATAAGCGACGCCGCACAATAATCCCAAACCTTTAAGGCTCTTTCAAAATAACCGTCAATTCTGCCGTCGGCTATATAGCAAATCGCAAGCGCGGAAGAGCAATTTCTTCGAATATCCAAACACTCGGTAAATACTTTTTTCGCCAACGCAAAATTTTTGTCCGCCATTTTTTTGTTGCTTACGTTTGCGCCAAACTCGACGATAGCATTTCTATACGATACGTCCGTTACGTGCATAGGGCAATCGGTATAATTCTCTACGCCCACTTGCAAAAGTTTTTCCACACCGTTAGCCGCATCGTAATAATGCGCGCCCTTGCCTTTAACCGCCAAGAACATTTCCCCGTAAAAAGGATTGAAAACCACACCGAATACAACGCCGTCGTTTTCGTAATAACCAAGAGAAATGGATACCTGTTTGTTTCCTCTTATAAGGTTTGTCGTTCCGTCGATAGGGTCTAACACAAATCGCTTACCGCAGGAAACGTGTTCGCTTTCTTCTTCCGTCACGAACGCCACGTCGGGCGCTATTTTCTTTAACCCATTTTTAACAAAATCGCTCACCGCAAAATCCACGGCGGTAACGAAATCGTCCGCAGACTTTTCTTGCACGTCCGCCTTTAAGATAGCGTCCGTTGCAATCGCCTTTGCGTTGTACACCAATTCGACTATTGCATTATAATCCATACCCTACTCCCCCTTATATTTTTCCTTTATCAATACCGTATGGGGGGATAATCCCCCCATACGCAGTTGTTTTCGGCTACGCCAACCTTTCTTCTATGCGTTTATGAAAGATAGAAAGACTTGCTCGCTACTTATTATTCTTCATCGCTTGCAGGCGTTTCGTCCACTACTTCGTCGTCCAAAACAACCGTTTCTTCGATTTCTTCTACTTCCGTTTCGCCAACCAAATCCTCGGGGCTTAAATCCGCCGCCGTTTCTTCGGGCGCTTGCGTTTCCGCCTCGTCGTCGCGTTCGGTTACGTCTACGGTAGCTACTTCGCTGTCCTTAACGTTCATAACTCTTACGCCGCGCGTACTTCTGCCGATATGGCTAATCGTATCCGCGTGCATACGGATAATGATACCGCCCGTCGTGATAATCATTACGTCGTTTTCGTCCGTTACGAGGCGCATATTGACAACCTCGCCCGTCTTTTCGTTATAGATACCCGATTTGATACCCTTGCCGCCACGGCTTTGCAAACGGTATTCGTCAAACGACGTACGTTTACCATAGCCAAGCGAGGTGAGCGTGAACAAGTCTTGATTTTCGTCCACAATCAACATATCTACGACGATATCGTCCTTGCCAAGCGTAATCGCTTTTACGCCCTGCGTGCCGCGTCCCGTAGGACGTACGTCCGTTTCCGCAAAGCGGATACATTTACCGCCGCGCGACGCCACGAAGATTTCGTTTTCGCCCGTCGTGAACTGTACGGAGATAAGTCTATCCTCTTCTTGCAACTTAATCGCAATCTTACCGTTTTTAGGGATACGCTTAAATTCGTCCGTCGACGTCTTCTTAATCAAGCCGTTTTCCGTCGCCATAACGAGATAGCCCGTGCCGTCCTCTTTAACAGGCAACACCGCCTCAATCTTTTCGCCTTGGTCGAGTTGTATGATATTGACAATCGCTCTGCCTCTTGCCGTTCTATTCGCCTCGGGAATTTCATAGCCCTTAATCGAATATACTTTACCCTTCGAGGAGAAGAGCAAAATCGGGTCGTGCGTGCAGGTTACGAACATCTTTTCCACGTAGTCCTCGTCCTTGGGTCTATGCGCGGTAATACCCTTGCCGCCTCTGCCTTGCGCCTTGTATTCGGCAACGGGCAAACGCTTGATATAGCCCGAGTGGGTAATCGAGATAACAACGTCCTCTCTATCAATAAGGTCTTCGTCCTCGATATTGCCAAAGTCCACGGAAATTTCCGTTTTACGGGGGGAAGGATATTTATTCTTGATATCGCAAAGGTCGTTACGGATAATCGCCATTACGCGGTATTCGTTCGCCAAAATGTCTTTCAAATCTTCAATCGTATTATGGAGCGCAACCAACTCGTCTTTGAGTTTCTCTACTTCGAGCGAGGTAAGACGTTGCAAGCGCATTTCCAAAATTGCGTTGGCTTGCTTTTCGTCAAGTTCAAACGCCTCTGTCAAGCCCACGATAGCGCTATTTTTATCCGCGCTGGCTTTGATGATACGGATAACTTCGTCCACGTTCGCAAGAGCAAGCACCAAGCCTGCAATGATATGCGCGCGTTCTTCCGTTTTATTAAGCTCGAATCTCGTTCTACGCGTGATAACCTCTTTTTGGTGGTTAAGATAGTGGCGCAATACTTCTTGCAAATTGAGCGTCTTGGGCTCCGTGCCGTTTTCTACGAGCGCGAGCAAGATAATACCGTCGGAGGATTGCAATTTCGTCTTTTTATATAACGTATTCAAAACGACTTGCGCGTTGGCATCTTTCTTGAATTCGATAACGATACGCATACCGTCACGGCCCGATTCGTCACGAATATCGCTAATGCCCTCCAAACGCTTATCCTTAACCATATCCGCAATCGTCTTAACCAAAACGGCTTTGTTTACTTGGTAAGGAATTTCCGTTACGATAATGCGCGAACGAACGCCGCCTGCCCCGTTGTATTCTTCAATTTCACATCTCGAACGAATAACGATTTTGCCTTGACCCGTTCTATACGCTTGACGAATACCGCTTCTGCCCATAATCAAACCGCCCGTAGGGAAGTCGGGAGCAGGGATATATTCCATAAGCTCGTCAATCGTGATTTCGGGGTTGTCAATCATAGCAATCGTGCCGTCGATAACTTCCGCGAGGTTGTGGGGAGGAATATTCGTCGCCATACCTACCGCGATACCGTCCGAGCCGTTTACAAGCAAGTTGGGATATCTTGCAGGGAGAACCGTAGGTTCTTCTTCACTACCGTCGAAGTTGGGGATAAAGTCTACCGTTTCTTTATCCAAGTCTTTCAACATTTCCGCCGCGAGCTTGGTAAGCCTTGCCTCGGTATAACGCATAGCAGCCGCGCTGTGGTCGTCTACCGAACCGAAGTTACCGTGGCCGT
>JAZRSE010000197.1:0-2813 GCA_045651305.1 Candidatus Scatosoma sp.
AGAAATTATTGACGGCATCGTAATCATCGACAACGGCAACGGCTTGGATATTTCCGCAAACCTCTTCGGTTTCGACGCAAATATCGCGCTCGACGGCACGGACGGCAATTTGACGATTGCAAGCATTTCCGTTGTAATTGACGAACTTACGGCAAGCGTTGTTCCTTGCGATAAGGCAAGCTACGATATGCCCGAGGCTACCTATTATAATATCGTAACTCTCCTCGACGTTATCGACGAAAACGGTTATATTTCCCTTTCCGTAGATTTGGACGGCGCGCAACTTCTTGCAACGCTTGATTTGAACACGATGTCGCTCTATGCGACCATTGCGGACGCGGAAATTTATGCAAACCTTAAATCGGGTGATTTGTACGTACGTTACCCTGGCGTGCAAGCTACGGTAAACTTCAACGACATTGATTCTATTATGGAATCGTTGCAACCGATTATCGACAAGTTTGTCGGCGAAGACGCTTTAGGCGGCTTGGATTTAGGCAATTTGGAAACGCTTGACGTGGAAGAACTTATTTCCAAGATTAACGTTGTAGAAGAAAACGGCAAGGTATTGATTTCTCTTGAAATTAGCGGCATTGACGTAACCCTTGCTTGCTTGACGGAAAACGGCAATTTGACGTTTGATAGCGCAAGCGTACTTATCGGCGATATGCAAGTGGCTGCAACCCTCGCAAACGAACCGTATATCCCCTACTTTAATACGGACGACACGTACGTAGACTTGAAAGAGCTTGTTGAAACGTTTGACGGCGTTCTTAACGATATGTTCAACTCCGACGAACTCTCAGTAACGCTCGGCGGAACGGTGGTTAGCGGCGATTCTACGATTACGCTTGACGCAAACATTGAAATTAAGAGCTTGCTCTCCGCCCCCCAAGGCAAGGCAACCCTTATCGTTACCATTGACGCCAAGCAAGAGGACGGCTCGGTTAAGACCAGCAAGCACGAAATATTCTTGCTCTACAACGACCCGTCGCTCGTAGCGGAAGGTGCGCCAAACGTATTCTTCTCCTACAACAACTTGACGGCGGATAAAAAGGAAGCCGATAAGTTTGAAGGCTCGTTCACCACGACGAAAGTGGAAGAAACGTTGAATATTCTTAAAAATATCTATAAGAATATGCCCGAATTGCAAGGCGCGTTGAACTTCCTCTTCGTAGCCGACGAAAACGGATACCCCGTTATCCCCGAGGCGAGCATTGACGTAACCGCGCTTATCAATAGCATTACCCTTTATGGCGGCGTGCTTAACGCGGACTTGAACGGCAGCGCATTTATGGATAACTTGCCTTTGAGCATTATGGCAACCTTGTCCGCACCTAACGACGTATTGACCCTTTGCTTGCCCTCGCTTGCAATGGAAGGTATGTCCGTAAACAACCTCACGATAACCCTCGGCAAACCTGAAACGGCATTTAACGAAAGCACGTTCGTATATCCTCCCAGCGATAACATCAAAGACTTCTCTTCGATGAACGAACTGCTTGGCGCACTCGAAACAACCTCTCGTTATCGTTCCTTCTCGATTTCGGGTAAGATTAGTATGAGCGCGTTGTCTATCCTTAATTTCACGGATAAAGCAACTCTTACGGCGCAGTTAGAAATCGTTGACAACAAAACGTATGCGGTTGTAAACTTGGCGCGTGAAGAAGTAAGCGTATTGGGTATAAGCCCTTGGAACGATAAATACGGCAACGCAACGTTGTATTTCGACCCCGAGGAACAAATGATTTATATCAAAGACGTTTCCACGAAAAACGAAGTGGTTGATTACAAATGGGGCTTTATCCCTATCTATGGCGACGTCACACGTACAACCTATAAAAAGTACACGGTAGAAGAATTCACAGCAAATATCAAAACAATTCTCTTTGATATGCTCCACTTCTCGTCACTGATTAGAAACGAACTTGATAAACCGAGCGACCACGAATCGTATGCGACGATTGAAAACACCTTCCTTGATTATTCGTACAACGGCAAAGATAATTTCCATATCCAGCTTAACTTGAAAGCGTTGATTGGCGATATCCAAAATATCACGTTGGATATTGGTCACGACGAAAATATGAACATCAACTCTTTGTCCGCGGATATGACGGCGGTAGAAGTGCTTAAAGTAAAACTGAAAGCGTCCCTTACCACGCATGCAGAACACTCGCAACGCCTTGACGGTGTTATCGCCGCAGAACGTAGCAGCAGCAATTATTAAGCCGTAAAATAGCGGTTTAATTGCCTCTAAAACAAACAATCCCCGACTGTTTGAGAAAACGGTCGGGGATAACTTTTATACGCCGTATAATAGCTATTATACGGCGTATAAGTTGCCAGATATAAATATAAAACGGCAGGCGTATCCGCCTGCCGTTTTCGTCTTTTATTGCTTGGGTGAATTAGTCTTCCAAACCTTCGTTGAGTTTTGCCAAAAGCGTATCCAAATCTTCGCCGTGAACTGCTACTGCCTCCGCAACCGATTCACCGTGCGCCATTGCACAACCAAAGCAATGCATACCTGCCGCCATAAGAATTTCGGGTGCGTTAGGGTTGATGCGCAAACAATCTGCAATCAACGTATCTGCCGTAATTTTAGCCATCTTTATATCTCCTTTTTTATTTATTTTACCATTTTATTTCGAAAAACACAACCGCTAAACAAAAGATTATCCGCGGAAAGTTTTTCCAGCCTTAAAAATAATATTTACCCCACTTTTTCACCGTTGAATAAGGGTTACGCAAAGCCTCGCCTGCGAGGATTTTTTTCATACACCATTGTACGTTGGTAAATTCGTCCACCC
>JAZRSE010000198.1:0-10246 GCA_045651305.1 Candidatus Scatosoma sp.
AAAATCAAAAAGCACGAGCTTACGAGGGCGGATAAAGAGCTGGATAGAATTCGCCACGTAGATACCTGCTCGGCGCAAACGGGTCCTATATTCTTGGCGTATAAGCAAAGCGAGGCGCTTGACGAAATTATCTTGTCGCAAACGGCAAAAGCGCCGTTGTACGATTTCGTTGCGGACGACGGTATTCAACATACCGTTTGGGATAGCGACGGCGTAGAGATAGACGAGGCGTTGGAAAAGGCGTTTTCCACGCTTGACGCGTTGTATATCGCCGATGGACACCACCGCGCGGCATCGGCGGTAAAAGCAGGCTTAAAGCGCCGTGAGGCGAAGGGCGATTACGACGGCACGGAAGAATTTAATTTCTTCTTATCCGTTATCTTCCCTGCCAATAGCTTGAAGATTTTTGATTATAACCGCTTGATAAAAGACCTTGGCGGTAGAACGGAAACGGAATTTTTACAAGCGGTGGAAAACGCGCTTGGCAAAGTGACGAAATATACGGGTGAGGGCGCGTACCGTCCGCAAAAGACGCACGAAGTCGGTTTGTTCGTTGGCGGAGCTTGGTATTGCGTAGAATTCAAGGCGGATATTTGTAACGCGGACGAGCCTTCGAAGAGATTGGATTGCGCGATTTTGCAAAAGGAACTGCTTTCCGCCGTACTTGGTATTCACGACCCTCGCACGGATAAGAGAATAGACTTTGTTGGCGGTATTCGTGGGCTTAACTATTTAGAAAAGCGTTGCGGCGAGGATATGGCGGCGGCGATTGCGATGTATCCTACGACGCTTGACGAACTGATTGCGGTAGCGGACGCAGGCGAGATAATGCCTCCCAAGTCCACGTGGTTCGAACCAAAGCTCCGTAGCGGTATTTTTATTCATAAGATTTGAGTATAAAGGAGAAAAGACAATGTCCGAAACGATTTTGAAAGAAGAGGAACGTATTGCGTACGCTTTGCGCTCTTTGTATCGTCAATACGGATATTTGCCGTATAAAATGAGCAAATTCGAGGCGTACGATTTGTACGTTGCGAATAAAGATTTCCTTGTCGGTGACGGCGTAATCACCTTTAACGACACGGACGGAAAATTGCTTGCGTTAAAACCCGACGTTACGCTCTCGATTATTAAAAACAGCAGCGACGACAACGGGAAACAAAAAGTATATTATCACGAGAACGTATATAGAATTTCAGGGGAAACCAAACAATTTAAGGAAATTCCGCAAGTGGGTTTGGAGTGTATCGGCGAAATTGGCAAGTACGAAGTTTTTGAAACGTTATTGCTTGCGGCGAAAAGCCTTTCCGCGATTTCTCCCGATTTCGTTCTCGATATTTCGCATTTAGGCATTTTGTCCGCAACCTTGGAAGATATTGCTTGCGGCAATACGTTTGACCGTGAGGTTATGCACTTGCTTGCGGAAAAGAACTTGCACGAAACGGCGGCGCTTTGCGATAAATACGGCGTAGACGAACAAAAGAAGAACAATCTTTTGACGATTGTCCGCGCGTATGGTGAAATGAATAGCACGCTTGACGTTTTAGAAAAGCTTTGTGTGAGCGAAAAAGCAAGGGTTGCGTTTGAAGAATTAAAAACCGTTTGCTCGCTTTTGGATAGTTGCGGTTTCGGCGATAAAATTCGCTTGGATTTCTCCGTTGTAAACGATATGAAATATTACAACGGCATCGTGTTCAAAGGCTTTGTCGACGGCGTGTGCGAGGGCGTGCTTTCGGGCGGTCAATACGACAAGTTGATGGCGCGTATGCATAGAAAATCGGGGGCAATCGGTTTTGCGGTGTACCTTGATTTGTTGCAAGGTTTCAAAAAACAAAAACCTGCCTACGACGTAGACGTACTCGTTTTATACGACGATAATACGGACGTGAACGAACTCACCACCTACGTATGCGCACAAACGAGCGCAGGAAAGAGCGTAAACGTTAGAAAATCGGCGGATAAGGTGCGTTATAACGAAATGGTCGATTTGCGAAAAGGGGGAGAAAAGGTATGATAAATATTGCACTTCCCAAGGGTAGATTGGGCGAAAAAATTTACGCAAAATTCGAAGAGGCCGGTTACGAGTGTCCGTCTATTAAAGAGAACAATCGAAAACTCATCTTTGAAAATCCCGAAAAAGGGGTACGCTATTTTTGGGTAAAGCCCTCCGACGTATCCATTTACGTAGAGCGCGGCGCTGCGGATATCGGCGTTTGCGGTAAAGACATTTTGACGGAATACGCACCCGACGTGTACGAACTGCTTGATTTGAAAACGGGCGTTTGCTCGATGGCGGTTGCGGCGAAGAAAGGTTTTCACGACGACGGCGAAACCACGCTAAAAGTAGCGACGAAATTCGTGCATTGCGCCAAAGCGTTTTATGCAAAAAAGGGTAGAGATATTGACGTGATTAAATTGAACGGCTCTATCGAAATTGCGCCTATTTTAGGTTTGGCGGACGTAATTGTCGACATAGTGGAAACGGGAACGACGCTTAAAGAAAACGATTTGGAAGTGGTTGAAAAGGTTTTCCCTATCAGCGCAAGATTGATTGCCAATAAGGCAAGTTTCAAATTCAAGACGAAAGAAATTGAGGAATTGGCGGAAGAAGTAGGAAAACTTATCGATTAACAGGTGTTGATATGATTAAGATTTACAAATACGGCGAAGTTGCCGCGGAAGAAGTTTTTGCAAGAGTTACCCCCACGGTGAACGTGGAGGGGATTGTTGCGGATGTTTTGGCGGACGTAAAAGCCAACGGCGACAAAGCATTGAAAGGGTACGCGGAAAAATTCGACGGCGTTGTCTTGACGGATTTAGAGGTTTCCAAGGCGGAAATCGACGAGGCGTACGCGCAGGCGGATAAAGATTTTGTGGTAATATTGGAAGAGGCGGCGGCAAATATCCGTGCTTTCCACGCAAAACAAGTCCGCGACGGGTTCAAAATTGAAAAGGCAAACGGCGTAGTAATCGGTCAAAAGATTACGCCGATTGAAAAGGTGGGCTTGTACGTTCCCGGCGGTACGGCGGCGTATCCCTCCACCGTGTTGATGGACGCAATTCCTGCAAAGATAGCAGGTTGCCGTGAAATCGTTATCGTAACGCCCACGAAAACGGGTAAAATCAATCCCGATATATTGACGGCGGCAAAGGTTGCAGGGGTAGATAGAATTTTCAAAATCGGCGGAGCGCAAGCGGTGGCGGCGCTCGCGTACGGCACGGAAAGCGTACCCAAGGTAGATAAAATCGTAGGCCCTGGCAACACGTTTGTTGCAGAGGCGAAAAAACAGGTTTTCGGTACGGTTTCGATTGATATGATTGCAGGTCCAAGCGAAATTCTCGTGGTGGCGGATAACACCAACAACCCCGATTACGTTGCGGCGGATTTGCTTTCGCAGGCGGAACACGATAAAATGGCAAGCGCGGTGCTTGTAACGGATAGTATGGATTTCGCCAAAGCGGTTTCCGCGTCCCTTGAAAAACAAATTCCTACGCTTTTGCGTAGTGAAATTGCGAGAAAATCTATTGACGATAACGGAAAGATTATCGTTGCGGACGATTTATTGGCGGCGATTGATATTGCCAACGAAATTGCGCCCGAGCATTTAGAACTTTGCGTGGACAATCCCTTTGAATATTTGGATAAGGTACAGCATGCAGGCTCGATTTTTATGGGTAAATATTGTCCCGAGGCGTTGGGGGATTACTTTGCAGGCCCTAACCATACCCTCCCCACAAGCGGTACGGCAAGATTTTCTTCGCCGCTTTCCGTGGATGATTTTGTGAAGAAATCGCAGTTTACTTATTATACGAAAGAGGCGCTTGGCGAGGTGGCGGATAAGATAGCCGCGTTTGCAAACGTCGAAGGCTTGCAAGCGCACGCAAAAAGCGCAACGATACGTTTTGAGGAAGAAAAATAATGAGCCGTTTTTTCAGCGAAAAATTTGCGGCGCTTACGCCGTACGTGCCTGGGGAACAACCCAAGGATATGCGTTATATAAAACTGAATACGAACGAGTCGCCTTTCGCTCCGCCCAAATCGGTGGTTAAGGCGGTGAAAAATCAAGCGGGGAAATGCAATTTGTACAGCGACCCTACTTGTAGCGCGCTCGTGGAAAAAGCGGCGCAACTTTACGGGGTGAAAAAGACGCAAATTTTACCCACTAACGGCTCGGACGAAATTTTGAATTTTGCATTTATGGCGTTTTGCGATAAAAACACGCCTGCCGTTTTTGCGGATATTACGTACGGGTTCTATTCGGTTTTTGCCGCTTTGCACGGCATACCGTATAAAGAAATTCCTTTGAAAGACGATTTTTCTATTGATTATAGAGATTATTGCGGTGTAAACGGGACGATATTTATCGCAAACCCCAACGCACCTACGGGCTTGGCGCTTTCCAAGGCGGAAATTGAAGAAATCTTGCGTTCTAACCCCAATAACGTAGTGGTGGTAGACGAGGCGTACGTTGATTTCGGCGGCGAAAGCTGTGTGGATTTGATTGATAAATACGATAATCTTTTGGTGACGCAAACGTTCTCTAAATCGAGAAGTTTGGCAGGCGCGCGTCTTGGGTTTGGTTTTGCAAGCGAAAGTTTGCTTGCCGATTTGAACACCATTAAATATTCCACCAATCCCTATAACGTAAACCGTATGACGATGGAGGCAGGGCGTTTAGCGCTTTGCGAACAAGCGTATTTTGATAAAAAATGCCAAGAAATTTGCGCTAACCGTGCGTTCACGACGGAAGGATTAAGACGTCTTGGCTTTACGGTGTTGAATTCGAAAACGAACTTTGTGTTTGTAAAATCCCCTAAAATTAGCGGTGAAGAACTGTATGAGAGGTTGAAAGCAAAAGGCGTTTTGGTAAGACATTTTAACAGGGAACGTATTAAGGAATTCAACCGCGTTACCATTGGTACGAAAAAGCAAATGCAAACGTTTCTTCTTTGCGTAGAAGAGGTTTTGAAGGAGAAAGAAAATGAGAAGAGTGAGTGAAATCGTTAGAAAAACGGGCGAAACGGATATTTTGTTGCGCTTGAATTTAGACGGCGAAGGCAAAAGCGAGATTAACAGCGGTTGCGGTTTTCTCGACCATATGCTTACCCTTTTTGCAAAACACGCCAATTACGATTTGACGGTGCGTTGCAAGGGCGACGTAGAGGTAGATTATCACCACACGACGGAAGACATCGGTATTGCGCTTGGTAAAGCGTTTGCCGAGGCTGTGGGTGAAAAACGCGGCGTAACCCGTTACGGCGATATCGTATTGCCTATGGACGAAACCTTGATTATGGCGGCAGTCGATTTGTCGGGCAGGGACTACGCGGCGATTGATTTGCAATTTGCCTTTGAAAAGGTAGGCGATTTCGATTGCGAGCTTTGCGAAGAGTTTTGGCTTGCGTTCGTGCGTGAGGCGAAAATTACGTTGCACGTGAAACAGCTTGCAGGAAAAAACGCACACCACATTATTGAGGGAACGTTTAAGGCGGTTGCACGCGCGTTGGCTACGGCAACGTCTATTGATATGGCGCGCGCTCACCAAATTCCTTCTACCAAAGGGATTTTATAAGGAGTTTTTATGATTGCCATTGTAGATTACGGGGTAGGGAATTTATTTTCCCTTTGCTCGTCTTTCAAAAAAATCGGCGCGGAAGCGGTGGTAACGTCGAATAAAAGCGTTATTGAAAACGCGCGAAAAATCATACTTCCAGGTGTTGGCGCGTTCGAGGACGCGGCGAAAAAATTGCGCGAAACGGGCTTGGGCGACGTGGTGAAAGAACAGGCGAAAAAGGGCAAATATATGATGGGTATTTGTCTTGGTATGCAAATGTTGCTTGATAAAAGCTACGAATACGGCGAACACGACGGGCTTGGTTTGATTTCGGGCAACGTAACGCCGATTAAGGGGTTTGTTCGCGAGGATTTGAAAATTCCGCATATCGGTTGGAACGGTTTGCATTTCGCAAAAGAGCATTTCCTTTTTAAGTATATAAAAGAGGGCGACCACGCATATTTCGTGCACTCTTTCCACGCAACCGATTGCGAAAAAGACGTGCTTGCAACGACGGAATACGATAAAGAATTAACGGCGGCGATTGGCAAAGACAACGTGCTTGGTTGTCAATTCCATCCCGAAAAGAGCGGCGACGTAGGATTGAATATCTTGCGTGCGTTCGTGGAAGAAAAGGATTAAGGTATGAAAATTTTTCCTGCAATAGACTTATATGACAATAAAGCCGTGCGCTTGTATAAAGGCGATTACGCGCAAATGACGGTGTATAATGAAAATCCCGTCGAGGTTGCGCGCGCTTTTAAGGAGCAAGGCGCAGAGCAAATTCACGTCGTTGATTTGGCAGGTGCAAAATTGGGCGAGCCTGCGCATATGGAAATGGTGCGAAAAATCGTTCGAGAAACAGGCTTATTCGTAGAAATCGGCGGAGGGATTCGTTCGATGGACACGATAGAAAAATACGTGTCGGCAGGGGCAAGCCGCGTTATATTGGGTACGGCGGCTGTCACCGACGAAACGTTCTTGAAAGAGGCGATTGCGGCGTACGGCGACAAGATTGCAGTCGGCGCGGATATCGCCGATGGGAAAGTGGCGATAAAAGGTTGGCTTGAAAAATCCCAATACGACGTATATTCCTTTTTAGAAAAAATGCAGGCGCTTGGCGTAAAGACGATTATTTGCACGGACGTTTCCAAGGACGGAGCGATGAAAGGCGCAAATCACTCGTTGTATAAAGAACTCACCGAGAAATACGCTTTACAAATTATCGCGTCGGGCGGCGTTTCTTCCATTGCCGATATTAAGACGTTGACGGAAAATAACGTGTACGGCGCAATCATCGGCAAGGCGTATTATATCGGCGCGATTGATTTGCGTGAGGCGATAGAGGTGGCGAAATGATAACGAAACGTATTATTCCCTGCTTGGACGTAAAAGACGGGAAAGTAGTGAAAGGCGTCAATTTTGAAAAGTTGAAAGACGTTGCCTCACCCATAGATTTGGCGAAATTCTATTCGAATAACGGCGCGGACGAATTGGTTTTCTATGATATTACCGCCTCCGCGGAGGGTAGAAAACTGTTCACGGACGTTTTGACGGAAGTGGCGAAAAACGTGTTTATTCCGCTTACGGTTGGCGGTGGTATCCGTTCTACTGCGGATTTTGAAAGAGTGCTTTCTTGCGGCGCGGATAAGGTGAGCGTCAACTCGGGTGCCATTTCCAATCCCACGCTAATTGGCGAGGCGGCGAAGAAATACGGCGACCAATGCGTCGTTATATCGGCGGATATTAAACGCGTAAACGGCGTTTTCCACGTCTTTGCAAAGGGCGGACGAGAGGATACCGGTATGGAGGCAATCTCTTGGATAAAACGTTGCGTAGGCGAGGGTGCAGGCGAGGTGGTCGTAAATTCGATGGACACCGACGGCGTGAAAAACGGATTTGATATCGAGCTTTTGCAACTTGTTTGTAACGCGGTAGACGTGCCTGTTATCGCATCGGGCGGCGCAGGTTCGCAAGCGCATTTTATCGAATTATTCCAAAAAGTGCCTACGATAGACGCAGGTCTTGCTGCCTCCGTGTTCCATTTTGGGGAAATTGCTATTCCCGATTTGAAAAACACGTTGCGTAAAAACGGAATAACCGTTCGCTTATAAAAAATTGGAGAGAAGAATATGATTAACGTAGAAGAATTGAAATTTGATGAAAAAGGTCTTATTCCTGCAATCGTTGTTGACGCCATAACGGGCAACGTATTGACGCTTGCATATATGAACAAGGAAAGCTTGCAAATTACGCTTGAAAAAGGTTGCACGTGTTTTTGGAGTAGAAGTAGAAACGAGCTTTGGTTGAAAGGGGAAACAAGCGGTAATTACCAACACGTAATCTCTATCACGGCGGACTGTGATAAAGACGCGTTGGTGGTAAAAGTGGAAAAGGACGGACCTGCCTGCCACACGGGCGAGGATAGCTGTTTCTTTAACCCCTTGTTTATTCACGAAGAAAAGCACGAGTTTAGCTTGCGCGGCTTATACGAATTGCTCGTAGGAAGAAAAGCGGATAAACCGCAAGGCTCGTACACCACCTATTTGTTTGAAAAGGGTTTGGATAAAATTCTTAAAAAGATAGGGGAAGAAACCACGGAAGTTATTATTGCGGCGAAAGCGCAAGATAAAAAGGAAACGATATACGAAATTGCAGACCTTGCGTATCATGTATTGGTAATGATGGTAGAAAACGGCATTAGTTTGGACGAAGTGCGAAACGAACTTGCCTCCCGTCACGTTATCGACCATAAGGTAAAACAAGAGAAGATGACGAAATAATAAAATATGCGCCCCACGGTATAGCCGTGGGGTTTTATTATATATAATAAGGAAATATTTTTTAATAAAACACGAAGAAATTTGCATATTTCTTAATAGAACGATTGACAAAAGTTGCAAATTGCGGTACAATAATAATTGTGTCATAATCGAAATTGGGAGATTATGGTCTAAAATAAAATTGATAAATCCAATAAAAAAGGAAAATACCTAATGAAAAAGAGATGGAAATGGAAACTGATTGCCTTTTTTGCAGTATTGGCGTCCGTGCTTTTGTTGGGCGGATGTAAATTCCAATACACGCTCGAAGAGAAGAGGGCGGAAACGGGTATGAACGCGTGTGTAACGTATTACACGAACGGAAACGGTGCGTACTTCGGTACGGATGTAATCGTGAAGAAGTTGTATTTCGCGGACGGCTCGGTTGCAATCAATATCGGCAAAGATACGGTAACGAACGGTACGATACCCACGCCGACGAGAAGTAATTATACGCTTTTAGGTTGGTATGAGGCGGAAACCGATATCGACGGCAATCCTATCATCGACGAAACGACGGGCGAAGTGGTACTTAAAAAGAATGCGTTTGATTTCAAGCAAACGTTAAAAGAGGGCGACGACATCGTCTTGTATGCAAAATGGCAAAAGAACGAGGCGGTAAACGTATATCTTGTTTGTGACGACCTTGACGGCAGCGCTCTTGTTGAAGGCGGTTTCTTGAAAACGTACAATTATCAATCTAACAACCAACGTCCTATGCCTGCGGCAAACACGTTGCCTACGGTAGCAGGGTACACCGCATTTGAGTTCTATGCGGACGCGGCTTGCACCCAAGAGGTGGCTTGGCCGCTTGAACGTGAAAGGGACGGCGATTGCAAGATTTACCTTAAATATATCAAAGGCGATTGGACGATTTTGAAAGACGTGGAAGGCGTGCAAGCAATGTTCTCTTCTACAGCGGCAAGAGATTACTACCTCGCAAACGATATTGATTGCAACAATGCGATTGTTACGCCAAGAAATACGTTCAACGCGAAGTTGCAAGGCAACGGCTTTACGATTAAGAATATCGTAGTGGGCGCAGGCAATATCAAGGATATGACCGTTTCAATGTTCGGTCAACTTGACGAAAATGCGAAGATTGAAAACGTAACCTTTGAAAACGTGAAACTCACCTGCTCGCTTGAAAGTAACGTACACGCAAAAGCGTTCTTGCTCTTCTCGTCTATGGCGGAAGGCGCAACGCTTGAAAACGTAACGTTGAAAGGCAATCTTACGATTGATATGAAACGTGAAAAGAGCGGTGTCTTGGATAATATGGTAAAAAATAACGCTTGGGATTACACCAACGTATTGTTCGGCGGATTTGGCACGGACGAAGAGGCAATCGACGGCGGATTGGGCGTTGTAATCGACGGCGAAGCAACCGTATCCGTAGTGGCGGATAAATACGAAATAGAGTTGTCTTAATAAAATTTAGGTAAAAACATCGGAGGGATATATAATGAAACAAAATTTGAGAAGAACGGCTTGTCTTCTTTTGGCTGCATTGACGGCGGCATCGTTTGCTGCTTGCGGCTGTGATGGGGACGAAGAAGGCAAAGCACACGACCCTGAAACGCAACCCTTGGTATTAAGCACGGACGCATTGGACGGTAAGTTCAATCCGTTCTATGCAACCAGCGCAACGGACGTAACGATTGCGGCGCAAACGCAACTTGGTATGCTTACGTTGGACGCAAAGGGACAAATCGCTTGTGGCGAAAACGAGGCTACCGTTGCGCTTGACTACAAGATGACGATGTACGACACGGCGGAACAAGGCACGGGTAACGTAACGACGGACGCGGCAAAGGCAAAGAGAACGGAATACGAATTCCTTATCAAAAACGGCATTAAGTTCAGCGA
>JAZRSE010000199.1:0-3503 GCA_045651305.1 Candidatus Scatosoma sp.
TGCCGAGGGCAAAACGGACGTATGTTATATCGGTACGGCAGGCATTGAAAAAGCAATCGTATCCAAATACCATATCCCCTATTACACCATTTCTTGCCCAAAGCTAATACGGGGCGGCGGTTGGCGAGGCTTAAAAAACAACCTTTCCATACCCTTTGCCTTTATCCGCGCGTACAAGCAAGCGAAAAAGGGCTTGAAAACCTTTCGCCCCAACGTCGTTTTTTCCAAGGGCGGATACGTTGCCCTACCCGTCGTGTTTGCGGCTAAAAAACTAAAAATTCCCTGCTATGCCCACGAAAGCGATTTATCCCCGGGGCTTTCCAACAAGCTTTCCGCAAAAGCCTGTAAAAAGGTTTTCACTTCCTTTCCCGAAACGGCAAAAGCCTTTCGACGGGGCGTGTATAGCGGCGCGCCCATCAAAAGCGGCGTGTTTTCCCTCTCGAAAGCGGAGGCGAGAAAGAGCCTTGAAATCACTTCCAATCAAACGGTTATCCTCGTATTCGGCGGCGGCAGCGGCAGTAAAATCATCAACGATACTTTGCGAAAACACGTCAAAGCTTTGACGGAAAAATATCTTATTTTGCACGTTTGCGGAAAGGGCAACCTCGTAGAAAGCAACTTGAAAAACTATCGTCAATACGAATTCGTTACGGATATGGGCGCTCTTTACGCCTGCGCCGACCTCGTCGTTGCGCGCGCAGGGGCAGGCACCGTCTTTGAAACGCTCGCCTTGAAAAAACCCGCTTTGTTTATTCCGCTTGAAAACCAAACGCGCGGCGACCAAAAGGAAAACGCCGAGTATTTCCAACGCAAGGGTTTGTGCAAGGTATTGCCGCAATCGCAAATAGAAAAGCTCCCTCACGCTATCCATCAAACGCTGGCGGATAAAGGATTGCAAGCACGGTTGGAAAACGTGTCCTTTCCGCCCGGCAACGATTTTATTTTGCAACAGTTAAAACGGGCAGCCTATCAATGAGCCGTTTCAAAGAATACGCTTTATCCCCCTATCCAAAAAAGAAGAAAAAGCGGAGAAGAAAGAGAAAGCTTGTCTTTGCGCTCCTTTTAATCCTTGCGCTTATCCTCTTTCTTTTTATTCATTTCCAACGCAACGTCACGCGTGTTTTGATTTCGATTAGCGAGGCAACGATGCGCGCAAGCACGACGATAGCCGTCAACGACGCCGTATATTACACCCTTTCCGATGAAATGCGATACGAGGATTTGGTGACGGTTACGCGCAACGACACGGGGGATATCGTCGGCGTATCCGCCAACGCCCTAAAAATCAATAAAATCGCGCGCGACACCGCGTCTATCTCCCAATCGAACTTAAAAAATTTAAGCTTGAACGGTATTCCTATCCCCCTCGGCGCATTGACGGGCATAGAGGCGTTTGCAGGGCTTGGGCCGAGTATTCATTTCCGTATCATCCCCGTTAGCTCCGTTTCGTGCGATTTTTCCTCCAAATTCGAAAGCGTGGGCATCAACCAAACCAAGCACTCCATTTACTTAAACATTATTGCGGATATCAGTATCGTTATGCCCTCGCGCACGGAAAATTTCGCCGTGTTGACGGAAATTCTCGTTGGGGAATCGGTTATCGTTGGGCATATCCCCGACGCTTACTTGCAATCGGACATTTTTGGGAATAAACCTGCTCTTTCCGCCTAAACGAGTAATTTTTCAAAAAGGGGTTGCTATTTTTCGCTCGGCGTAGTATAATAATTGTATGGAAAGAAAGAAATTCAAATTGATTATAGACACCGACCCTGGGGTAGACGACAGCGTTTGTCTATTGTACGCGCTGACGGACGAGCGCGCCGAAGTGTTGTTGTTGACTACCGTCGTAGGCAATATCAATATCGACTTGGCAACGCGCAACACCCTGCACGTTTTGGATATTTTGGACAAAGACATACCCGTCGCAAAAGGCAAAGCAACCGCTATGTACCGCATTAGCGACACGGCGGAATTTATCCACCAAAAAGAGGGCTTGGGCGGTTATATCCCTCCGCAAACGACGAAACGCCAAGTGATTGAGGCGGACGCCGTGGAGGCAATGTATAAAGTTCTTAAAGAGGGCGACGGCGATATTATCCCCCTCGTTTTAGGCCCGCATACCAATATCGGCGTACTGTTTAGCAAGCACCCCGATATCATTGAAAAAATCCCTAAAATCGTATTTATGGGCGGTTCGCCTTACGGAGTGGAAGGGTATCCCAACCATATCTCTTTTAATATCTCTTGCGACCCCGAGGCGTTCCAAATCGTTCTCGATAGCGGTATTCCCCTTATTATGCTCCCCTCCGACGTGGGCAGAAGAAAGGCGCATTTGGGCGAAGATTACGTCAACCGTTTAAGCGAAGTGAACGATTTAGGCAAGTGGATGAGCCTTATGTACGGACAGTATTGGGAGCCCGGTTATCCCGATAAACGAGTTGCCACCAACGACGTTTGCGCCTATTTCGCGCTCGTCTATCCCGAAATTTTCAAAACGGAAAAATGCCGTGTGTTCGTCGACACGAAAGACGCACCGGGGAAAACCACCGTGGAATTTTGCGACGAGGGCAACGTCGAACTCGTAACGGAAGTGGATAGAGATGCGTTTATCGCATTGCTTGACGAAAAATTGAAAAAATTGAACGATATCAAAATATCCTTTTAATGAAAACAGCCGTCCTCGTTGGACGGCTGTTTTTAATTCTTCTTGCTCTTCGATTGAAAGAGAATTGCCATTATAAAGGAAAAAACCACGGCGGCGGATACGCCTGCGCTTGCGGCGGTAAGCGAGCCCGTAAACGCCCCAAACAACCCCTTTTGCGCCCCTTTAATCGCCCCGTTTGCGAGCAAATACCCAAAACCGCTTATCGGCACGGTAGCCCCTGCGCCTGCGAAATCCACAAGGTATTGATATAGCCCAAGCCCTTGCAATACAACGCCGCAAAGCATAAAAATAACCAAAATCTTTCCTGCCGTTAAATCGGTGAAGTTGATAACGATTTGCGCTATCATACAAATCAAACCGCCCACGGCAAACGCTTTGAGAAAGCCAAATAATATCTCTATATACTGCTCGAACATATCCTCTCTCCTTTATATATTTTCAATGGCAACAGCGTGGGATATACAAGGGATACTCTCGCCTTGCCCACTCGATACGGTAGATAATAGCGCGCCCGTTGCCGCAAATAAAACGCGGTTTAATTTCCGTTTTTTCAATTTATCCATAATATACGCGTTAAAGACGACGGCGCTGCAACCTGCTCCGCTGCCGCCTTGAAACTCCTTTTCCACCACGTTATAAATTATCTCCCCACAGTCCACGTGGTTTTTTTGTATATCCACGTCCTTTTCCCAAAGCAGGTCTTTCAAAATACGGCTACCGAGCGCGCCCAAATCCCCCGTGACGATTAAATCGTAATCATCGGGCGTACGCCCCGTATCTTTTAAGTGGCGCAATATCGTATCACACGCCGCAGGCGCCATTGCCGCGCCCATATTGT
>JAZRSE010000200.1:0-3550 GCA_045651305.1 Candidatus Scatosoma sp.
ATCGTTTCCGACGTAGGACGGATAGCCAAAGGCTCGGCAAGTTCTTCTCCGCCTGCGTGCGTTACAACAGCCACTTCGGGAGCAAAGCCCTCTACGTGTTCCGCCTCTTTCGTGAAATAGCTCATCGGGATAAGCAAAGGGAAATACGCGTTTTGAACGCCTTGTTTTGCAAAGCGAGCGTTGAGTTCCTTTTGGATATTTTCCCAAATTGCATAGCCGTAAGGACGAATAACCATCGTACCTTTTACAGGGCCGTAGTCAACGAGTTTCGTCTTTAATACTACGTCCGTATACCATTGCGGAAAATCGGCATTGATGTCCGCAATTTGTTCTACAAATTGATTTTCTTTCGCCATATTATACCTCTACCCGTTCTCTCGGGTGTTTCTTAACTTTTTCCATAATTTCACCCCTCGTTTTTAGCGAGGGGTGAAAACCATTTACTCACTCTTTACGTACGTCTTAAATTTACGGAGTTGGAATACTTTATCGCAAGCGGGGCAACGATGATAGGGCGAGCTATCTCTTGCCATCAATACCTTTCCGCATTGCGGACAATATACTTTGTATTTTCTATGGGGATTCATTTCAAAATCCTCCACCGTTCTTTCCGTTTCTTCTTTCTCTTGCTCTTCCGCTTCGGCAGCCGCCGTCATAGGCGAGGGCGAGGGAAGTAAGTTTTGAGGAGCAGGACTGGGCGCCACAGGCGTAAACGGCGCAGGCATCGTTCCGCTTTGAGGGAACGCGCAGAATACGGGCACGAAAATAGGTTGATACGTCTTGCCCTCCACGCTTTCCGCCATAGCGTAGGGATAGGGCATTTGCGGTTGAATAGGCAAGCCGTAAGCGATTGCTTGTTTTTCTTCCTCTTCGTCGGCAGGAACGGGGTCTTCATCCGTTTCTTCCTCTACACGTTTTTCATCTCTTGCCTTGACAATGCAATCGAACAAGAAACCAACGAACGCGATTACCGCCGCCCAAAGCATAGGCATATTCAATGCAGGCGTTGCGCCTTCTGCCAAACCGATACCAATATACGGGAATACGATTTCCGCCGCGAACATAATGGTAAGCGCGCAAGCGAATACCGAGAAGTTCTTCATACCCGTCGTATGGTTACACGTACGGCTGTATTCGGTAGACGCCGTTGCGTGTTTAATCATAACCGTCAAGAAGATAAACGCGAACAATTCCACGTAAACGGGCAACGCATTGACGTTGATTATGTACATCTTATTCTTTTCTACCATAATTTGCGTGAGCATATTTTCCAAGCCGCCTGCAAATACGCTTGCTTTCATAAAGAAATACAACACGCCTGCCAATATAGCCACTTGCACGAAGTTACGGATAAAATATACCAATACGCCGTGGTCGCGTTTTTGTTCGATAATCTTGCCGCCCGTCGTAAACAAAGGCACTTTGCCTTCCAACGCGCCGATAGCGAAACGGATAAGGAGCGCTACGCCCAATACTATATAGCCAACGAGCGTAAATGTAGGCGTTGCGTCGCCAAGCGTAAGCAATGCAAACAATAAATAGAACACCGCTAACGCCGCAAACGAGCTTGCATAACGTTTGCCAAGCGCGTCCATAGCGTACATATTACGGTTAAAACCGTTCACGTAGCTTGCTTTCTTTTTGAAGAGCCAATTCAATTTACCAAACGCGCGGAGCACGTTGATAAACAAAATAAGCAACAACACGAAATACAACACGTATTGCAACAACGCAATTATGTAAGCAGGGGTTTGGAATATTGCGCCCAAGCCCATATTCAACAAGTTTCTCAATCCTTCGTACGCCCCGTTCATCGGTTTTTGACCGCAACAGTAAAGCGCAATACCGTTCATAATCGGCAAAAGCAACGCCGCAACGAAAAGCCCTATCGTTGCGAACAAGTAGATAATACCCACGGATTTTGCGCGGCTATGTACTTCGTTTACGCGTCTTTTTAATAAACCCGCTTTCGATTGAATACGTTTCATAAACTATTCGTTCTCCTTTTCGCTATTAGTTTTGATTGTCTTGCCCTTGCGAGGACATAGGAAGATATATAGGGGGAAGAATTTGCGGTTGAAAAAGAATTTCTTGTTCCTCCGCTTTATCCGCCGTGCCGTCTAAATACTTATTCGCGTCAACGTCGTCGGGGTTCTTTTCTTTTGATTTGGGGAATTTACGAAGGCAAACGTCCAATATAAACGCCACGAGCGCTATCCCTGCCATCGCCACGTACAACGCGTCCAAAGGCAATTTGTAGCAAATTGCGTAGAACACCGTCGTACCAAGCGCAAACAAGAATACCATAAACGACATCCAAGCAAACGACTTTCTTCCTGCCGTTTCCCTGCCGGTCGGCTCGAATTCCCTCGTGCCAAGCGCATAACAAATCATACAAACGCCGAAAATCAACAACAACACTCTTGCCGCAAGCAAAACCAACGTTTTCAATTCAACGATGCTCGTTTGCGATTCGCCTGCCATAAGCGTTCTAATAGCGCCTGCCGATTTTATAAAGAAGAATACGAACGCCGCCGTGAATACGATTTGAAAGAGGTTGCGTACGAACGCGCCAAACGTACCCACTTTGCGTTTTTCTTCAATAATTTCGCCGTCTACCGTGAAAAGACTGGTGTTGCCTGCCAAAAGTCCGCAAAGGAAATGGAAGAACACGCCCAAGCCGATTAACGCGCCGCCAATCACGAGATTGAAACGTACGTCTACCGCAAGCGTTGCAATCAAGAAATAGATGCAAACAATCGCCTTAAAGGAAGACGAATACGCCTTTTCGATATCGTCCATTGCGTACATATTGCGGTTGAACCCGTACAATTTACTTGCTTTTTTCTTGTACAGCCAACCCATATTGCAAAGCGCGCCGATAAAGTTAATCAACAGCACCAACAACATTATAGCGTACAACAACGCTATCGTAAGCGAAACCAAGTTGCTCATAATCACGTTCAAGAGACCGCCGTCTTTCGTCAATAACGTAAACGGTTTCCAGAAAGAGAAAACGCCAACCGAGCCGTCCGCAAACGTAACTGGTTGCATACACGCCAAAGCGAAAAGCGCCGCCATAGCGATAACGTACAACGTCCCTACCCATTTAGCCCTGCATTGCATTTTTTTGATACAATGCTTGATATGTAAATATTTTTTGGGGGCTTTTTTTTGTGCAATCGAAGCCATAACCCACCTCCGTTTATTTCCTGTTAAAAAATCTTTTTGGCGCTTTGCTTATTCCCTGCAAAACACCAACCAAAAAAACTTTATAAACAATTGACATTATTATATCCTACTTTTAACGTAATGTCAATATGCTCTCGTAAAAAAACTCTGTGAAAAAATTTATTTTTTCCCTTTTTTCTTGCGGAATTTTTCAGCATACGCACGAATACACTTATCAATGATTTCCATTGCCTCGTCACGGTGGCAAATTTCCTTCACCGTCGTCTTCTTGTGTTCGAGCGATTTGTACACCTCGAAGAAGTGCATCATTTCCTCAAAAATATGCTTGGGCAATTCTTGAATATCGTAATACGCCTTA
>JAZRSE010000201.1:0-2658 GCA_045651305.1 Candidatus Scatosoma sp.
TGTGTTCTTTTCTTTTTACTTATTAAAATTACAAATTGCCGCTATAAATCATTCCGCCGTTGGCGTTGCAAATCGTCAACGAATAGTGGAGCATATCGGGGTTGACGTCGCTTTCAAACGTAATGCTATTGGGGGTGATATTTTGGTTGAAATAATAGTTGAAAGAGGCTAAAAGCGTTTCCCCGTCCATTATGCAAAGAACGGCATAGTCGCCTTCAACGAACGCACCGCACGCTTGAACGAAGTTGATAGGATTAGCCATCGTTTTCCCGTCGATAGTGGGGTTGAAAACGTATTTTTCCGCTTGGCGGATAACGAGTGCGTTGTTTTCTACTGTTAAACGCTTGATAAGAGCGCCGCTTACCAAAAGCGTATCGACTTTATCGTCGCAAACGGGCGCATAAACCGTTGATACGCGCATAGATTGATTGCTAACGTTGACGACGTAGAAGACGATTTGTCCTTCGCCGTTCATTTCGGGGATATACGCTTTCGCATCGTCGTCAAACGCCATCGTCAAGTCTTCTTTGTTATAGGTGAACGTCTTGCGCGCCAATTCATAGCTTTCACAACCGGTGGTGTACACGGCAACGAGCGCCAACGTTTCACCGCCGTTCAACGCCAAGTTTTTGGGCATCGTAGCAACTATGTTGCTAATGTCTACCGTTTCGTCCGTTTCGTCAAACGAAATCGAGCCTGTAAATTGTACGTCGTAAATGAGGTAGTATTGCTCGTCGGCGGTTTGTTGTTCCATAGGCAACGCGTTGGCGATGCTGTACGATTGCAATTCTTCGTCGCTTACGTGCGAGAAGGTGCTAATATAACGGATGAAAATATCGTAGATGATATCGGCGGTTATTTCATAATCGAGCGAGTAGCCGAATATGGAATTGTTGGACAAGAACTCGTTACGGGTTAAGAAACGCTCCACTTGACCAAGACTCTTATCACCCAATATAAAGTTGTTCTCTTCCATATAGTTCAAGAGGTCGTTTTCGTTATCAACGCTTACGCCAAGCGCGTGAGATAAAAGCATACCATACCCAAACTCGAAGGGGAAATCGTCGACGGCGTCGGTGGAAGAAAATTCCAAGCCACCGAGGTTGAAATCGTAAGTGACGTTGTTGTCGATATAATCGTAGTTTCTAATGTTCTCTTGATACTCCCAATCTTCGTGGAAACGAGCAACGTCAATGCCGCCTGCAAAGTTGATGGAATATTCCAAATTGGTTATATAGGGAAGATTGATAGCCAAGGTTGCCCCACAAGGGAGTTCTTCCTCTTCGCTATAATTTTGTATTTCGTTGATGTAACCAATATTCAATCCGTCCGCATTGATAAGAAGTTGTTGGAAATAATTGGAGGACAATTCACCGTTTATGTATTGCGTCGTTATGTTTGCGGCAAAGCCGGGGTCGTTTTCCGTTTGCGGTAAGAAGATTTCCTTGGTGATGTTTTCGTATAAGTCGTTCTCATACGTTTCTTTTGCATAGCTGAAAGCGGTGACGAGGGGATTTTCTTGCGATAAATCACTGTACACTACGCCGTACATATCTTCGTCGAGGACGGTGAAATACAACTGTTCTTTGTCTTCTATGTAACGATAGAATTTAGAGTATTTATAATCCCCTATATTGCGTTGTTGGGTGCTCACGTATTCGATAATTTCTTTTCCGTCGGGCGTGTACGAAGAGGTCGTGCAATGATAGTGGAAATACGGGCCTTCAAACGGGTCGTTATACGACGACAATTCTTCGCAGGAAAGTACGTTGTTTACTTGGTCGTAACGCATACGTAACATAGTGCTATCCGTCCAACGAATCCAACGGTTGAGCATCGTTACGTGTTCGAAAACGTTTTGTTTAACGTATTTTACGTCAAATTCCAATGCGTTGTTTGCGCCGCCGATATAGAAGAGGTCTGCGCAAGGGGAAACGTATCGACGGCTTTCCGCATACGCCTCGTAGAAAATATCGTCCTCGGGATTTTCAACGTCAATCGAATCTACGACGTTGCCCCAATTTTGACCAGGTTGAGGCGCGCCGTGGTCGGGTTTATTTTCGACGGTTCCGCTACCTTCGTTGACAATTCCGTTGCCCATAGACGCATTTTTTGCATCGAGGACTTCTCTTTGCAAACGCATGGGTTGCACTTCGTCGTTTTCCTCATCCACAAGACCTAAATAGGGAACGTTGTCTACGTTTTCGCCAAGTTCTTCAATGTTGCCGCGTACGGAGAGCTTACCCTCGTGGCTCCCCCCCCCGCCACCGCCACCGCCGCCATTGCCGGAGCCACCGTTACCGTTGCCGTTGCCGCTGCCATTACCATTACCGTTACCGCCGTTGGGGTTGCCACACGCCGTCGAAAAGGCGAGCAAAAGACAGCAAACGCAGCTAAAAATTGCTTTGATGTGTTTTCTCATAATTTTCTCCTTGTTCGGTTGTCTATTTTTATCATAAAGTAAACGTTTTATTATATTATATTGTAGCATATATTTTGAGCTTTGGCAAGATAATTAGATAAAAGTAATTACAATTTTTCTTTGCTTTTTCGCACAATGAGGATAAGCGAATAAAAGAACGCGCATAAAAAATAAAATATTTTTTCGTATATGTGAAAAAACAGTTGATAAAAAAGAAAAATTATGCTATACTACAT
>JAZRSE010000202.1:0-3075 GCA_045651305.1 Candidatus Scatosoma sp.
CAAAGCAAAGCGGAGCGTGCTTTTTTAAGCTCGCTCTGCAACGCATACCCCTCTTTATACAATGCCGAGGGATTATAAAATTGTTGGAGGGCAAACGACTCCGCTTTACGAAACGCCCTTTCGCTAGGCTTTGTCGTCGCCGCATTATCCAAATAAATCATATTACTTACGCTTTTTGCTTTTTCTCTTGCATTACGTAATCGCTTTCCAATACGCCACGGCGGACAAATTTCAAAATGTTCATCAAAAGCAATTCTCTTGCCTCTAATATAAGCAACTTTTTACCGTTGTTGTTGACGAGGATATACATAAAGAATTTCCCCTCGCTAGCCTCCAAATTGCGCGTATAATACACAACTTTCGTATCGGGCGAAGACGCCAAACGTTCGTAAGAAGGGTTGTCGGTATCGCCGATTTGGATAATTTCCTCACAGGCAATACGTTCTACCAATTTTCTTCTATTGATATTGAAAATCTTTGCAATACGCAGTTCCCCTGAAACGAAAATATAGTCGTAACTAATATTTACCCTTCTTTTCAATAGGAAGAACAAGAACCAACTAGACAAGAACAAAAGTGCAATACCGAGCATAAACAAGCAGTTAAAAACAGCCATTAAATAGCTCGACATATCTTGTTCATACAAAGCAGAATCGGTATAATCCCCTGCCTTAGGGCTACACCCTGCGGGGATTATCATAAAAGTTATCACCGCAAATATAACGAAGAGAAAGAAGAAAACCCAAGAAATGATATGCAAAATCATATACGTTTTTCTGCCTTTCTCCGCATTATGATTAACGGAACTTTCTTCGTAAAAAACGTCCATTACTTTCTCCTAAACTTAAATTTCAAACGTACCTTCGTAAACGGTCTTAACGTTGCCCATAAGCTCTACCGTTCCGTCGGAGTGGTAATTAACCGTCAAGTCGCCGCCGCGAAGTTTTACCGTTACGTTGGTATCCTTTTCGCAATACCCTGCAAGAACAGCCGCAACAACCGCCGCGCAAGCGCCCGTACCGCAAGCCCACGTTTCACCGCTGCCGCGTTCCCATACGCGCATCTTCAACGTTACCTTGTTTACCACGCGGACAAACTCGGTATTGATGCCTTCGGGGAAATATTCGCAGTTTTCAAATTCAGGGACGATAAGCGCCACGTTTACAGCGTCTACTTTATCGCTGAAAATTACGCAATGGGGATTACCTACGTTTACAAGCGTTGCTTTATAATCCAAACCGCCTACGTTAATCGTTTTGCCAACGATTTGTTCTTCGTCCCAAACGCAAGGAATCTTCTTGCCTGCAAGTTCCGCTTTGCCCAAGTTTACGCTTGCGGAGTTCACCTTGCCGCTAAAAGGATATACTTTCACGTCGCAAACAACGCCGTTTGCCGTTTCAATCTTCATATCGTTTTTGCGAACGATATTCTTTTCATAAAGATATTTACCAACGAAACGTACTGCGTTACCGCCCATACGCGCCTCTTTACCGTCGCAGTTGAAGATACGCATTTTTGCGTCGGCAACGGAAGAGTTCTCAATCAAAACGATGCCGTCGCCGCCAATGCCGTAATGGGGCAATACGTAGTTTACCGCAATCGATTCGGGACAGGTAATTTTGCCGTCGCGGTTATCGAATACGATATAGTCGTTACCGCAAGATTGCATCTTGGTAAAGTTGAGTTTCAATTTTTCCGTACGGAGCGCGTTAATATCTACAAGTTCGGTATTGTCTTCCGTAAACTTACTTGCGATAATATCCGCAAGCGCGTTTGCCGTGTCAAGCGCCGTAAGAACCGTGATACCGAGCAAGATTGCGTGGTGATGAAGTCTAATGAAATCGTTGATAGATTCCATATCCGTCTTACCCGTATATACGAGGTAGTCGATTTTGCCCTCGTCCATAAGTTTGATAACCGTATCGGTTGCGGACAATCTATCCACTACCGTACAGTTGAAACCAAGGTCGTTGATAACTTTCGCCGTGCCCTTCGTCGCGTACATGGTACAGCCCAAATCACCGAATTTCTTTGCAATCGTAAGCAAATCGAGTTTATCTTGGTCGTTAACCGTCATATAAACGCCAACAGGACGACGTTCGGAGGGGTGGCACATCTTAAAGCCTGCCGAAACAAGACCCTTAAACATTGCCTCTTCAATCGTTTTACCAATACCGAGAACTTCACCCGTCGATTTCATTTGAGGGCCAAGTTGCGAGTTTACGTCGTTGAGCTTTTCAAAGCTGAACACGGGTACTTTTACCGCAACGTACGGCGAAGAAGGATACAAACCCGTACCATAGCCGAGTTTCTTCAATTTCGCGCCCACGATAATCTTGGTTGCAAGCTCTACCATAGGCACGCCCGTTACTTTGGAAATATAAGGAACGGTACGCGATGCACGAGGGTTCACCTCGATAACGTACAATTGTCCGCGATAAATCAAGTATTGGATATTGATAAGACCTTTCGTCTTTAATTCAAGAGCAAGTTGCGTGGAAACCTCGATAATCTTTTCAAGCATCGTATCGTCGAGGTTAAACGGAGGATATACCGCAATCGAGTCGCCCGAGTGAATACCCGTACGTTCGATATGCTGCATAATACCAGGGATAAGCACGTCCTTGCCGTCGGAAATTGCGTCAACTTCCAACTCCGTACCCATAAGGTACTTATCGCAAAGCACGGGGTTTTCAATTCCCTGCGCCAAAATAACTTCCATATATCTGCAAACGTCTTCTTCCGTGAATGCAATCGTCATATTCTGGCCACCGATTACGTAGGAAGGACGCAACAAGACGGGATACTCCAACTTTTCTGCCGCCGCAAGCGCTTCTTCCTTGGTCATAACCGTAATTGCCTTTGGACGGGGAATGGAGTATTTCTCCAAAAGCGCCTCAAAGCGCTCTCTATCTTCCGCCCTATCAACGCTATCCGCAGACGTACCGAGGATACGAATACCGTGCGTATCGAAATAGGAGCAAAGGTTAATTGCCGTTTGACCGCCAAACGTAATGATAACGCCGTAAGGCTTTTCTACGTCGAGTACGTGTTGCACGTCTTCGGGGGTAAGTG
>JAZRSE010000203.1:0-5808 GCA_045651305.1 Candidatus Scatosoma sp.
TGGACGACCCGCTCAACTCCTCGGGCGACGGTTTCATCAACGAGTTCGTTGGGAACACGACGGGCGACACCTCCTACGTCGACGGCGGTATTAGAGGCGCGGCGCACACGTCCAATATCGGTTGGTGCGGCTATCAACTTATGTACGTTTACGATAAGATTGAAGAAAGTATTATGAACGGGCAAAACTCCGCTTTGGCGGCGGCTGTATTCGAGGCGGATAGACGTTACAACTTGGCTACGTACAAGTTACCGCAATACGATAGAAACAAGGTTGAAAACTTCAACTTCTCGCCCGAGAAGGCAATCGACGGCAACGTTGGCAGCTATTGGGCTACCTGCTCGTCGTATATGATTGTTGATTTGAACGAGCTTTGCAACTTTAACAATATCACGTTGACCTCGGCGGTGCAAACTTCCGCAAAAGTAAACGTGTACGTTTCTATTGACGGAAAAACGTACACCGCGCTTGGCGAATTGAATTTTGCAGGCTCGGCTACGGCTAAGCTTGATTGCTCCAAGATTGCAAGATACGTAAAATTTGAAACGAGCAGTAACGAAAAGATTGCGGAAATTTCGATTTTGGGTAGTCCTGAATACTACAATACGTTCAACTATATTGCATATGCTTATAAGTTGGCGGTTCACGAAAAAGGCGCTATTAGAGAAGAAAGAAAAATTGAAAACTATCAACCGCCCAAAATGGCTATGGACGGCAAAGCAAACACCTATTGGACAACGGCAGAATCGTATATGGTTGTCGATTTGAACGGGCTTTACGATATCAGCGCAATCAAACTTGATTCGTTAGAGCAAACGTTTGCAAAAATCAAGGTGACATATTCCACCGACGGCGACACGTACAATCCTCTTGGCGAGTTGGACTTTGCTGGTAACAAGACGGCGGAGCTTAGTCGCGATATCGTTGCAAGATACGTAAAATTCGAAACGACGAGCGACGAAAAGATAACGGAAATCACGATGATGAATATTCCCAAAAACCTTGATACGTTTAGCAACATCGCATCGGTTTCGAGCAGCGATAATAATTTGGGTATCAATGGTTACGTGGCTTGTTTAGACCGTTACGTGGACGGCACGTACGCGTATGCAACCAACTATAACACCGCTTGGTCGATTACGGGCGAACAAACCTTGTCGCTCGACTTGGGCGAAATGAAAACGATTGCGCAATTCGCGTTGATGTTCAAAAACGAGTGGACGTTCCAAGACAGTCATAAACCGGAGTACGAGCGCACCCAAGAGGGCTACGCATTGCCTACCGAGCACTCGTATAAGATTGAAATTGCAGGCGAGGACGGCGTGTTCTACGATTATGCAATAGTAGATGCGGAAACGCGTTTGGTGTACGTACACACCGACGTTGTAAATTGCAGATACATTAAGTTGACCGTATATTCGGGTAAAGACGAAAACGGTAACGATTTAACGGTGGAATTGCAAGATTTCAAAGTAATGGGCTGTAACATTTTATAAGATGGAGGTAAATGGTATGTTTAAGAAAGTATTAGTATGTATGCTTGCGCTTACCTTCGTCTTTGCGGCAACAGGTTGTAAGGAAGAGGAAATACAATACGTCGATTTCCCCGTGTCGCAAGGCGCGCAAAACTCTACGGTGACGTATAACGGCATGGTGCTTGACGCTACGGTGGTGGATTTTGCGAAAGCGGAAACGCCCGAAAAGGTGTATTCGATTTTCGGCAACACGAGCGCGGGTAAGACGGACGTATCCTTCCTTGGCAGAGTGCAAATTATCGACGGCAACGTAGTCGTTGGGTTAAGCGTAGGCGACGAGCCGCGTATGGCAGGTGTTTACGTAAAAGGTTTCGGTTACTACTTTATCAACTCCGCAAACCTCACGGCAGGTAAATACGCCGTTTGCTTGACGGGCGTCCCCGTAGGCACGTTCCAAATGTCTACGTTCAGTATCATTGAGGACGATTTTGCAGTAGATAAGCAAGTTGCCTCGTTCACCAAAGACCAAGCCTTGTTGCTTGCAGGCGAAAACGAGGGCGGATTTACCTTGGAAACAGGCAAGCTCCTTCTTAAAGGTCAAGGCTATCAAGCGCTTGAAGATAACTCGTTCGTCGTTGCAAAGAACGATATCCTCAACGTAGGCGAAATGAAGGCAATGATTAAAGGCGATGCAGGCTTAACGCTTGGCGTACAAGGCTCTACGACGGAGGACGTTAGCAAGGCGTCCTATATCTACGCAGGCATTAAAGACGGCAACGCTACGATTATTAGCAGCAGTATGGGCGAAGAAAAGGAGCTGGGCAAAACGGCTATCGAAGGGTATGAGGCGGATAGCCAATACGAACTTTCCGTACGATTGGAGCTTGTCAGCGCAGAGCCTCGTAAAACGAAGATTGTGCTTTCGTTGAACGGCACGGAGCTTGTGATTGTGGAAGAGCTTGTAGAGGCGAATAAAAACGTTGGTTTTATCTTCTTGAAGAAGTCTGCGGAAGTAGAAAGCGTCAATATTCCTCCTTGCTCGCTTGACGAATATAAAGCGTATGCAAAAGAGCAGTTTGATAACTTGGTACAAGTAGAATTCTACGAAGAACATATCACGGGTTTGACGACGAGCTATATCGATAAGGTAACGAAGAACTATAACGACGAAACGAAATATATGTTCGTTGCCCGTGAATACAGCAAAGCGGTGAAAGCGATTGACAATGCAACCGACATCGAAAACGCAACGACCGTATATAACAAGCATTACGAGGCGCTTAAAGCCGAAGTATTGGATACGTACAAAGACGACATCGAAAGCAGTCTTAAATCGGTGGCGGAAAACTGGTATTCGATTATGTTCTTGGATGAAGAGGTGAAAAACTTCCCCGAACAAGACAAAAACGGCGATAATATCCCCGACGTAACCGTGCGCTATGCGGGCGGCGGCGAAGAATATTTCAATAGGGGGCTTGACGGCATCGACGGCGAAACGTTCGATTATAGATGGTGGATACCCAAACCCTTGCGTACGCCCAACATTTTGACGAGCGCGCACAAGGAAATTGCAAAGTGCAACTCCAAAGACGTACTGAAAATTATGTACGAAGAATATTACGATGCCGTGTTCCGTTCGGTATGCCAAAAGGTAATTGAAGAATACCACGCAATCAAGCACGAAGAAAAAGACGGTTTCTTGTGGGAAGTTTGTTGGAACTACTGTGGCGATACGGTTGGGGGGCTTTCAACCTTCGTGTACGACGGGCCTGTAACCGAGTATAAGGGCGTGGAATACGGCGTTAGCAACGAAACGCAATTCCGTTTGTCGCCCGTTGTATATAAACCTGGCGAGTGCGGTGGTCCTTTGCAAAGTGGCGAGTGCTACACGCACGCGGAAGATATTGAAGCGGGTTGTAAATGTATGGTATCGCTTTTCAATTATGCAATGAATCTTTTGAAATAAGATAAAAAGGGCGATAAAAGTATGCTTAAAAGAGAAGATATTAGAATACGCGACCCCTTCGTGTTGGTAGATGAGAAAAATAAAGCGTATTATTTATACGGCACAACGGGGCTTACCGATGGTTATCAAACGGTAAACTATTTGGTTACTTATAAAAGTAACGACCTTGAAAATTTTAGCGACCCGATAGTCGTCTTTAACGGCGAAAACTTTTGGGCGGATAGGGATTATTGGGCGCCCGAGGTGTTCTTTTACAACAACAAATACTATATGTTTGCGTCGTTCAAATCGGCAACGCGTTCCCGTGGGACGCAAATTTTGAGGGCGGATAGCCCCGAGGGGCCCTTCCAACCGATTTCGGCAGGGCCTATCACCCCCGAGGGTTGGGAGTGTTTGGACGGCACGTTGTTTGTGGAAGACGGCAAACCGTATATGGTGTTTTGTAGAGAATGGGTGGAGGTAAAAGACGGACAAATGTACGCGGTGGAACTCTCCAACGACTTGACGAAAGCCGTTGCCGAGCCCGTGTATTTGTTCTCCGCAAGCAATAATAAATACGTTACGGCGTTCAAAAACCACAAAGGGGAAGATTGTTACGTAACCGACGGACCTTTCTTATTCCGTGAAGGGGAAAAGACGGTGATGCTTTGGTCGAGTACGCACGACGACGTGTATTGCGTATTGAAAGCGTATGCCGATAAGGTGACGGGGGAATGGAAACACGAAGAACGCCCTGTGTTTAGCGTGGACGGTGGGCATTGTATGATTTTCCAAGCGCTTGACAAACGCAAAATGTTGGCGTTGCACTATCCTAACGAGTGCCCCAAAGAAAGAGCAATCTTCTTGATTTGCCACACGTAAAAAAAGGTAAAATTTTACAAAAAAATACAAGTCGTCTACCCCTTATTTTTCAAAAGGGGCTTGACTTGTATGCGCTCTTATGTTACAATAAAAATATGATAAAATAAAATAATCATTTTAGGAGGAAATCACAATGAAAGGAATTAAAAAGCTCCTTTACGGGCTTATTCCTGCAACGCTTGCAGCTTTCACGTTCTCTATCGTTTCGGCAACGAAAGACACGGCCGTGGTAGATGCGGACAGTCCTTTGTACGGTTTTGAAACGGGTGTAAACGCGTTTGAAAATGCGTGGGAATTAACGATTCCTGAAACGGAGTGGACGGCCGTTTATTACAACCCCAATTCGTTTTGGGAGAATCCCGTTTTCGAGGGATTGCAAAGCGATGGCTATCTTGCTTTACAAGTAGAGTCGGATTCCGTGATTAACTTGTACCCCCAACTTTACGACGGCGCGGCGAACATTGGTTATGATGGCACGGGATATCTTGTTGATGAAAACGGAAACGTTACCCCTGTTACCAATGGCGGACAAGGGCATTATATTCCTGCTGGGTTCCGTGGTATGCTTGTTATGAACGTAAGCGGTTTTGCTGGTTCTAATTTGAGCAGTGCGTCTATTTTTGTTGCAAACTTCCATATCAATTTTGCAGGTGCGAAAGTAAAGCTTGGCTCGCTTGGCTATTATGAAGATGCGTCGTCGGAGATGAGAATTTTGACGACTGCCGATGGGAGCAATAATATAGCTTGTGCTGCACCGAAATTTTCGGTGATTGAAAGCAAAGCAGAAACGACGGACGTATATACGATGCGTACGGGTACCAATGCGTTTGCTTATGGTAAAACTTGGGACGTTACGGGTGCTACCGGTTGGTCTGTCGTATGGTATAAAGGCGATACGGGGGGAAACTATACTATCGACCCTAACGGCGCTTTGGCATTGCAAGTAGAAACTACAACGTTTACGGGTATCTATATGCAAATAGTTTCCGGAGAAGTTGCTCCTTATGCAGGTGCGGCGTACTTTGTTGAAGAGGACGGCGATATCGACGTATGTACGTATAACGTAAACACGCAACACGTTGAAATTCCCGCAGGCAAAAAGGGTATGTTGGTATTCCCTTCCTGCAATTTTGTCGTTTCCCAAACGTTTGATTGGTCCACCGTTAGTATGTTTGTTCCCAATATCAATGCGGATTCTTATCCTACCGCATCGTTGAAAGTTGGCGAAATTGGTTCTTTCGCCGCAGGACAAACGGAAATGTCTGCAATCACCACCCTTGCTAGCGCTGACGAATCCGGGTGGAAGGCAACGTACAATGGCGTTGGTGCGTTTAATATGATTGATAAGGTGTCTGAAATTCCTACCGAATATAATATGAGAACGGGCGACAATGCGTTTGCTTACGGTGTGGATTGGAAGGGCGTACAAGCTACGGAACAAGTAGATTATACGAAGATGCTTATCAATTTTGATAAGACGGTTGCAATCGACGCAAACGGTATCGT
>JAZRSE010000204.1:0-8090 GCA_045651305.1 Candidatus Scatosoma sp.
ACATTGTCCATAACTGTAGGTGCAATTTGGCAGGTAGCTGGGTTGATTTCACCTCCGATAACAACCTTATCTTTATCAATTAGCCCGCAAAGACGGATAAAATGCTTTCCAGCGTGGAGGCAGGCGCGTCGTCAAAGCTAAAACAAATGAGTTTTTTAGTGGCGTCGACGGCGGAAATATCCACGTCGCTCACGTCCCAATACCCGTTATTTGCGCTACGTTTGGGGGGTAATGGCGAAACCTCGAAATCTTCACCCACGGTAGGGCTTTCTAATTGTGAATAATAGGCAGGGGGCGCGACGTTCTTTCTCCTTTTTGCGCTTTTGCAACCGCAAGGGAAAAAAGAAAGGGTAAAACAGGCACATAATAGGGGTAAATACACAATTTTTTTCATAAAAAGAGTATTTGCAAAGGATATATTTTTATACTTTATCAAAAATGATGAGAAAAGAAGGGAAAGAACGAAATAAAAGCAAAAAGTCCATTGACTTTATACTTTGGATATGTTATACTTAATATGGCTGGTCTAAAACAATACTCAAAAGGGAAAATGCGTAATGGATAAGTTACAAGAAGAGCAACAGATTTTTGAAGTGTGCCGTCTTTTTAATTTGCAGGGGGAATATCGCTATTACGAGCAAGTTAACAGCGGACATATCAATACTACCTATTGCGTATATTATTTCCGTGACGGAGAGATTAAAGACTACATATTGCAACGTGTCAATACGTACGTGTTCAAAGACCCGTATTCGGTAATGGAGAACGTTTCGTCGGTAACCGAATATATCCGCGCGAAAATCAAGGCGACGGGTATTTCGGCAAAGCGTTTTGTATTGCATTATTCGACGACGGAGGACGGCAAGTACTACACCGTGTTGCCTGACGGCGGTTTTTGGCGTTGTTGTCGGTATATCGACGGCTCTATTTCTCCTTTGGATACGGACGATTTGTATCTTATCGAACAGTCTGGCAGGGCGTTTGGGGAGTTCCAAATGTATCTCGCCGATTACCCTATCAAAACGTTAAATATCGTTATCCCGCATTTCCATAACACGATTCGTCGTTTTGACGCTCTTCGTAAGGCGGTGGCGGAAAACGCCGCAGGCAGAGCCAACGAAGTGAAGGAATTGTTGCAAGCGTATTACGATTTGGAGGAAAAAGCAACCGAGCCCTACCGTTTGCAAACGCAAGGCGTTTTGCCCTTGCGTGTAACGCATAACGATACGAAAACGAGCAACGTGCTCTTCGATAAGGACTCGCACGAGCGTTTGACGGTGATTGATTTAGATACCGTTATGCCCGGGCTTGTGGCGTTCGATTTTGGCGACGCTATCCGTATGGTGGCGGCAGTATCCCCCAAAGAGGACGAGCAAGACCTTTCCAAAGTGAAAGTGGATATGGAAAAGTTCGAGGCGTTTACCAAAGGTTTTGTTCGTGAGGTAAAGGCTGCGATAAAGAAAGAGGAGTTGGATTCGCTTGCGCTTGGCGCGCTTGCTATGACGACGGAGTGCGGTATCCGTTTCCTCACCGATTATTTGGACGGGGATAAATATTTCCGTATACATTATCCCGACCAAAACCTTGCGCGCGCAAAACGGCATTTGATTTTGGCGCAAGATATGGTAAAACGTATGGACGAAATGAAAGCGGTTGTGCAAAAATACTGCGACTAATAATGGAATACGATTACACCCCGAGGCGGTTGCCTCGGGGTGGTTTTTTTGTAACCTTTCCCCGTATATTTGGATATAATGATGGAAGGGGGTAACGGTATGCATATACGATTTTTAACGGGCGAAACGCCGCTTTCTTGTAAGGAAACCTCCTTTGACGAGGGTGCGGAGGTTACGCTTTTTCCTCTTTGTGAGGAGGTTGTTAGCTACGAAAGAGAATTGAAAGGGGAAACCAACTTTTTCGAGAGTACGGCAAGGCTTTCCAAAGCCACGCAATCGTTGGTGGTTTGCGGATGCGTAACGGACACGAAAGGGTTGAAAAGAAAATCGGCAATCGTGGCGGAAAACGGTCGGCTTATCGGCGTTTCGGATATGTTCAACGGGGTGGACGGCGCGTACGGCAGCGGCGCACAGCTACGTGTGTACGAAACGGGCGTAGGGCGTATGGGGGTGGCAGTTGCGGAAGATATCCGCTTTCCTGAAATATTCCAATCCCTTTCCGTATGCGGCAGCGATTTTATCGTTTGCCCGTTTGGTGAAACGGAGGGGATAGAAACGGTGTTGCTCCGCGCGCACGCCTATTGTTACGGCGTACCCGTCTATTTTTGTGCGAAAGGGTATTGCGTCATTGTCGACGTTTCGGGGGAAATCGTCTATGCAACGCCGCAAAACGGCGCGGTTGCCAACTTTTCTCCGCATAAGGAATATCACTTGGTTGAAACGAGGCGCAGGGGCTTTTCACGGGCGCGTTTGCAATAAAAAACCGTCCGCTAAATAAGCGGACGGGGTTGGTTAAAATCCTGCGTTTTTGATATCTCTATCCACGCTGCGTTTTACGTCTCTATCGGCAATGGCTTGCTTTTTATCGTACGTGTGCTTGCCTTTGCAAAGCGCGATTTCAATTTTGACAAGCGAGCCTTTGAAAGATAATTTAAGGGGAACAAGCGTGTAGCCTTGTCTATTGATTTTCCCTGCGATTTTGGCGATTTCCGCTTTATGCAAAAGCAGTTTTCTATCTCGGCGCGTGTTTTTCGTGGAGAACGCGTCCGATTTATCGTAAAGAGCGATATGCATATTCTTCACGCACACTTCGCCTTCGCGTAAGAAACAAAAACTGTCGTTCATATTGACGTTGCCAAGGCGTAACGATTTTACTTCGTTGCCTTCAAGCTCTATGCCTGCCTCGTATTTTTCTTCGATAAAATATTCGAAGGAGGCGGATTTGTTGCTCGTGATGATTTTCATATAAATACCTATACGTTGTTGTTTTCTATCTTTCCAAGTAGTCTAAATTCCGTTCTTCTGCGGTAGAAATCCACGTCGATTACTTTCACTTTTATACTTTCGCCAAGCGCGTATTTCTTGCCGTTGCCCGTGAGGCAAAATTTCGTTTCGTCGAATTTATACGTGCCGTACAAACTTTCGATAGGGATAAACCCTTCAATGGTGTTGGGCAGTTCGGCAAACAAGCCAAACGACGTTACGCCCGAAATAACCGCCTCGTATTCCTCGCCTATACGCTCGCTCATAAACATCGCTTTATATAAATCGTCCACGTCCCTTTCCGCGTCGGCGGCGTTCCTTTCTCGCATAGACGATTGCTCGGCGGCTCGTTCGACAAATCCGCCGAATTTTTCCACCGCCTCGGCGTATTTCCCGTTGATTACCTCTTTGATAATGCGGTGTATGCAAAGGTCGGGATAACGGCGGATGGGGGAGGTGAAATGGCAATAACAATCGCTTGCCAACCCAAAGTGTCCTACGTTTTCAGGCGAATAACGCGCCTTTTGCATAGAACGGAGCATTACGCGGTTAAGCACCGAAAAAGAGGGCAAATCTTTGGCTTTCGTCAATAGATTTTGGTAATCGTAAGGTTTTACGTCCTCGGCGTTAAAACGCGCGGTTAAGCCCAAGCCCTGCGCGAACGCGCGGAAAGTAGTCGCCTTTTCCTCGCTCGGTTTTTCGTGAATACGGTAGATAAAAGGCGCTTCAATCGAGTGCATATATTCCGCCACCGTTTCGTTGGCGAGCACCATAAACGCCTCGATGATTTGATAGGAGAAAGGCCGTTCGTAATCGGGGATAGTGATTTCGTTCGTCTTGTTGTCAAAGAGTATTTTCGCCTCTTTTACGTCCAGAGTAACGCTACCTTTTTTATTGCGTTTTTCCTGTAAAATACGGGTGAGCGTTGCAAACTCGTTTACCATACCCAAAACGTCCGCGTATTTATCGCAAACGGCCTTTTCCCCGTCAAGAATTTTCGTGATTTCGTTATACGTCATTTTATGCGAAGAACGGATAATACCTTCCACAATTTCGCTTTCAATAACCTTGCCGTTTTTGTCTATCGTCATAAGACAAGAAAGGGTAAGCCTATCCACGCCCTCGTTTAACGAGCAAATGCCGTTAGAAAGCGCACGGGGGAGCATAGGCAAAACGCTATCGGGGAAATACACGCTCGTACCCCGTTCAAACGCCTCGTTGTCAAGCACGCTACGCGCGGTAACGTAATGAGATACGTCGGCGATGTGTACGCCTAAAAGATAATTTTTGCCCGATTTTTCCAAGGAAATAGCGTCGTCGATATCGCGCGTGTCCTCGCCGTCGATGGTGACGATAAGCTTATCGCGGAAATCGCGACGGTTTTGCATATCCTTTTCCGTGATGCCGCGTTCTTCTTGCTTTTGCGCCTCTTTTTCTACGGCAGGAGGGAATTCCTCTCGCAGGTTGTACGAACGGATTATGGAAAGTTCTTCCGCGAAGAAGTTTTCCTCGTCGCCAAGCACCTCTATAATTTCACCGCCAGGGGCTTTCCCAAACGGATATTCGGTAATTTTCGCCACCGCTTTCACGCCGTTTTTAATTTTGTGGCAGGAGGAAAGGGGGATATAAATAGGCGCGGAAAATTTCTTTTCGTCGGGGTAGAGATACCCTGCGCGCTTGTCCTTTCTAAACGCGCCGACAATCGTTTTATAACCGCGTTCTAAAATTTTAACGACTTTGACCTCGTCACGCTCCGTTTCCCGTTCGCTCGTCCAAGAGATTTGTTCGGCAAATACTATATCGCCGTGAAACGCTCCGTGCATATATTTGCGAGGGATAAAAAAATCGCGAGGGTATTTTTCCTTGTTTTCGGGCATAAGGAAACCATAGCCACGCTCGTTGCCCGAAATCGTGCCTTTAATCAGCCCAAGTTGTTCGCTTGTGCCGTAGTTTCCGCTTTCCGTTTTATACAGCTTTCCCTCTTTGCAAAGTTCGTCTAAAATAGGGATAAGCCGCGTGCGTTCGCGGAAAGGGATAGATAAAATTTTACAAATTTCCGTAACGTTCTTGCCTGCCAACGAATTGTCAATGAAACGTTCGTAAATACGTTGTTTTGCGCTCAATGCTCTTGCCTCCGAAAATATGTAAAAAGGGGAGAGGATAAAAAAACGGCGGCTTCGTATGTAAAGCCGCCGACGTTTGCTTGTGATTAGGAGAAGAATACAGGGAGTTCCAAAACTACGTAGAACGCAATTGCAAAAACAGCAAGCGCGATGAGGGAAATCCACGTCCATTTCTTCATTTTTTCTTCAATCGATTTGCCTTTGTTCTTACCGAAGAAAGTTTCGCTAGAACCGCCGAGAGCGTCGATACCGCTAGAATTGCTCGGTTGTAACAAAACGCAAATGATAGAAATAAGCGCGGAAAGCGCCATCAAGCCAATCAAAACGCCGAGGATGACTTTGTGGGGCGTTTCCAAGCCGGGTTTATAAGGTCTGTCAGCTAATATATTAAACAAATTTAACATAACGATTAAAATCCTTTGTGTTTTTTCTTCAAAATACCTATTGATTATAACATACTTGCGTAAATATCGCAACTATTTTTAACGGCGTTTTTCGAAAAACTTTTTTTTATGAATATAAAAATAACGGCGAAAAGAGCATTTTCGCCGTTATTTGCTAAATTATTTGATAAGGCTCTTGCCCGTCATTTCTTGGGGCTTGGGCAATTTCATCATATCAAGCAGGGTAGGAGCAAGGTCTGCAAGTACGCCGTCTTGATGAAGTTCTACGTTCTTGTATTCGTTGGAAACGAGGATTACGGGAACGGGGAAGGTGGTGTGTTGCGTAAACGGGGATTTACCGTCGCCTGCCACCATTTGGTCTGCGTTGCCGTGGTCGGCAGTAACAAGCGCGCTACCGCCCATCGCAAGGATTTTATCGGTGACTTTCTTTACGCACTCGTCAACCGTGTGTACGGCTTTCACCGCCGCGTCCATAATACCCGTATGGCCTACCATATCGCAGTTTGCAAAGTTCAAAATAACGACGTCGTAAATGCCTTTGTCGAGTTCTTCCAACACCTTGTCCGCTACGGGATAAGCGCTCATTTCCGGTTGCAAATCGTAGGTTGCTCCCTTCGGGGAGGGGATAACGATACGCGTTTCGCCTTCTACGGGCGCTTCCAATTTCGCGTTGAAGAAGAAGGTTACGTGCGCGTACTTTTCCGTTTCAGCGATGTGGAGTTGGTTTAAGCCGAGCGAAGAAATATATTGGGGAAGGGTGTTCGTGATTTCGTCGGGAGGGAACGCCACGCCAACGTTTTCAAAGGAAGAATCGTACACCGCAAAACCAACGTAGCAGGGAGCAAGGAAACCCATCTTTCTTTCAAAGCCAAGCGTTGCGCCCGTCTTTGCGTCGGTGAAAGGGAAGTTTGCTTGCGAGAACATACGGGAAACTTGTCTTGCTCTATCGGGGCGGAAGTTAAAGCAAATAATGCTATCGCCTTTTTCAATCAAAGCAACGGGTTTGCCCTTTTCCGTGAGGTTGGTGGGGAGGATGAATTCGTCCGTAACGCCGTTTGCATAGGACGCGTTTGCCGCATCTTCCGCGCTGCCTTCAAATTGAACGCCCGTGCCAAGCGTCAACATATCGTACGCTTTTTCTTCTCTGTCCCAGTTGTTATCTCTGTCCATTGCGTAGTATCTACCTGCAACGGACGCGATTTTACCAAACGAAAGCTCGTTCATCTTGTCTTGCAATTCTTTCAAGAAATTTGCGCCCGAGGTGGGTGCAACGTCGCGTCCATCCGTGAAAGCGTGTACGTAAACGTTGTCCAAGCCCTCTTTTTTCGCCATTTCAATCAAAGCGTACAAGTGTTCGGTGTGGCTATGAACGCCGCCCGTCGATACGAGCCCGAAAAGGTGCAATTTCTTGCCGTTTTCCTTTGCTGCGCGCATAGCTTTCAAAAGTTGTTCGTTGTTGAAAAATTCGCCGTTTCTAATGTCTTTGGTAATTTTCGTCAAGTCTTGGTAGACAATTCTACCTGCGCCGATGTTCAAATGTCCAACTTCGCTGTTGCCCATTTGACCGTCGGGAAGACCTACGGACATACCGCTTGCGCCAAGTTGAGCGCTAGGGTAGTTCTTTTGCAATTCGTTGACGTATTTGCTACCGTCGGCGATAATGGCGTTGCCGTTTTTATCGGGGTTGATGCCGTAGCCGTCCATAATGATAATAGCGTAGGGGGTTCTCATAATAATATCTCCTAATTTTCAAAATGGTGGGGGCAGGTATGCACCTGTCCCCATAAATGCAAGTTTTTAATAGATTACTTGTCGAAGTTTACGATAGCCGCAAAGTCGGGAGCTTTCAAGGAAGCGCCGCCGATAAGACCGCCGTCGATTTCTTCCATAGCCATAAGTTCTTTGCAGTTGCCAGCGTTCATGCTGCCGCCGTATTGGATACGAAGTTTAGCCGCGCAGCAGGGGCAGAACATTTCGCCAACCGTTTTACGGATAAAGCCAATCGTTTCGTTTGCTTGTTCAGCGGTAGCCGTCTTGCCCGTACCGATAGCCCAAACGGGTTCGTACGCGATAACGATTTTGGTGATGTCTTCGATATCTTTAAGACCTTCGTGAATTTGCGTAGCAAGCACTTCTTGCGTCTTGCCCGTTTCTCTTTCTTCCAAGGATTCACCGATACATACGATAGGGGTAAGACCTGCGTTAAGAGCTGTAAGCGTACGCTTGTTAACCGTTTCGTCCGTTTCAGCGAAGTATTGTCTTCTTTCGCTATGGCCGATGATAACGTATTCTACGCCGTATTCGAGGAGCATTGCCGCGGAAATTTCGCCCGTGTAAGCGCCCTTGTCGGCAAAGTGTACGTTTTCAGCGCCAAGCTTAATGTTGGTGCCTTTGATAGCTTCGCTGATAGCGGGGATATTGATTGCGGGAACGCATACGACTACGTCGCAGTTAGCGTCTGTAACGAGGGGAGCGATTGCGTTTACAAGCGCAACGCCTTGGGAAGCAGTATTGTTCATTTTCCAGTTGCCTGCGATGATAGGTTTTCTCATACTAATTATTAACTCCTAATTGTAAATTTTATTCATAAAACACAAGGAAAGGGCAACGGTGTTGCCCTTTGC
>JAZRSE010000205.1:0-1568 GCA_045651305.1 Candidatus Scatosoma sp.
ACATGGCTACGATCCGACTTGAATACAACCGAGGGATTGCGTTTAGCTCTTTTTCGAACGCAGGCGTGGGCTTAAAACTCGCTATCGTTATCGGCACGGCGCTGCTTATGTGCGGATTGACGGTTTTGTTCTTTAAGCTGGATAGACGCCGTGCGATTCTTCGCATTGCCATTATCTTTATCGTGGCAGGCGGCGTGGGCAATTTGATTGATAGAATTATCTACCGAGTTTGGGACCCTGCAACGGCAACGGGCGTGCGCGACGGCGTGCGCGATATGGTACGCCTTAAAATCATTTTCGATTTCGGCGTTTGCAATTTTGCCGATTTCTTTATCGTGGCAGGCGCGGTGATGTTGGTGCTTTCGATGCTCTTTTTCGATGCGGAGGCGGTGTTCCCTGCGACGAAAAAATATAAAGCGCTCGCACAAGAGTATTTAGAAAAAGACGAACGCAAAAAGGCGGAAAAACAAGCGCGTCTTGCCCAAGAAGAGGCGGCGTGCCAAGAAGAGGCTTTGCCGCAAGATAAAAATACGGAAGAAGAAAACGATGGATAAACGTTTGTATATCGCCGAAACGGCTTGCAAACGTTTGGATAGTTTTTTAAGCGAGCAAACGGACGAGTTCACCCGTTCAAGGTTGAAAAAACTAATTGAAGAGGGGCAAGTTACGATAAACGGCGTGGTCGTGCAAAAAGCAGGCGCGGACGTGAAGATACGCGACGTGATAGAATTGACTGTGCCCGAGGCGGTGGAGTACGCGGTGAAGGCGGAAAATATCCCTATCGAAATCGTGTATCAAGACGAGGATTTTGCCATAGTAAACAAGCCCAAGGGTATGACGGTGCATATCGGTAGCGGCGTGGCGGAGGGAACGCTCGTCAACGCGCTTTTGTACGCATTGGATTCGTTAAGCGGTATTGGCGGCGTGTTGCGCCCTGGTATCGTACACCGCATTGACAAGGACACGACGGGGCTTTTGGTGGTGGCGAAAAACGACAAGGCGCACGTGTCGCTCGCCTCGCAAATTGCGGAAAAGACGTGCAAACGCACCTATTACGCCCTTTTAGAGGGGAACGTGAAAGAGCCGCGCGGAGAGATTGCCACCGATATTGGCAGACACCCTACGGATAGATTGAAAATGGCGGTGTTGCCCTTTGGGCAGGGGAAGATAGCCATTACTCGCTTTGAAACGGCAACGCATTTTGGCAACGATTTCACCCTTTGTAAATTCGAGTTGCAAACGGGTAGAACGCACCAAATCCGCGTGCACGCAAAACATATCGCTCACCCTGTCGCAGGCGACCCCGTGTACGGGTTCAAGAAACAAAAACTGCCTGCAAACGGGCAATTATTGCACGCTTGGAAATTGGAGTTGACCCACCCCACGACAAACGAGCGTATGGAATTTACCGCGCCTATCCCCAAAGAATTTGCGGATATATTGTCAAAACTTTGTAGTAAATACCAAGTATCGCCAAGCGATTTACCAGCCAATTTGATATAACGAAAAGCCGACGCATCGGGTTGATGGGGCGGGGGGCTTTTTGCATTGTTGTTATACGCGGAAAG
>JAZRSE010000206.1:0-6250 GCA_045651305.1 Candidatus Scatosoma sp.
ACCGATGAACGCGAATTTCGGGATACTTTCGCCCCTGCCCACACGGATAAAGGACAAAAAGGAACGTTATAAAACGCTTGCCGTTCGCGCGTTGGAATGTGTGGAAACGGCGTTGAAACAGCGGGAAAACGCAAATAAGGAGTGAGATTATGGAATTTAGAGGGACGACGATTTGCGCCGTAAAAAAGGACGGCGTAACGGCGATTGCAGGCGACGGGCAGGTAACGCTTGGCGAACAGGTTATTTTCAAAAACACGGCGATAAAAGTGCGCCGTATTTTCGGTGGAAAGGTAATTTTGGGTTTTGCAGGTTCGGTAACGGACGCGTTTGCGCTCACCGAACGTTTCGAGGGTATGCTCAATAAATTTTCGGGCAACTTAATGCGTTCGGCGGTGGAACTTGCCGAGCTTTGGAGAAGTGACAAAGTGGGTAGAAAGTTGGACGCAATGATGATTACGGCGGACGAGAACACTCTTCTTATTCTTTCGGGTACGGGCGAGGTTATCGAGCCGGACGAGGGCGTCTGCGCGATTGGCAGCGGCGGAAACTACGCATTGGCGGCGGCGCGCGCTTTGTATCAAGAAACGGACTACGACGCGGCGACGATTGCAACGAAAGCGCTCAAAATCGCGTCGCAAATTTGCGTATTCACCAACGACAATATCCGTTTGGAAACGGTTGGCGAAAAGAAGGAGGCGTAATATGGATTTATCCCCCAAACAAATCGTATATCGTTTAGACAAATACATTATCGGGCAGGACGAGGCGAAAAAAGCGGTGGCAATCGCTCTTCGCAATCGTTATCGCCGCGCACAGCTCCCCACGGAAATTCGTGAGGAAATCACCCCCAAAAATATCATTATGAAAGGGCCTACGGGCGTTGGTAAAACGGAAATTGCCCGTCGTCTTGCAAAGCTTGTAAAAGCGCCTTTCGTCAAAGTAGAGGCGACGAAGTACACCGAAGTTGGGTACGTAGGCAAAGACGTAGAGGGCATGATTAGAGATTTGGCGGAGTGCGCTTATCGTCTTGTAAAAGCGGAAAAGGAAGAAGAGGTGAAAGCCAAAGCGACGAAAGCGACGGAAAAACGCCTCGTACACGCGCTTGCAGAGGCGAAGAAACACGAAAAGGGCGAAACGGCGAAAGAGCTTTTTGAAAACGACCTTTTGGAGGGTTTGAGAAAGGGCGATTTCGACAATTTCGTAATCGAAATGGAAGTGGCGGACGTTACGCAACCGATGGAGCTTGTTCCCGGCGGCGCGGCGATTTCCTTGGGGAGTATCTTTGGGGATATGATGCCGCAAAAGAAGAAAAAACGCAAATTCCCCGTGAAAGAGGCGTACCAAATCGTATTGAGCGAAGAATCGTCCAAACTCATTGACGAGGACGCTATCAAATCGGAGGCGTTGTACCGCGCGGAAAACGACGGTATCGTATTCATTGACGAAATCGACAAGATTGCAGGCAAGGGCAACCAACACGGCGCGGACGTATCGAGAGAGGGCGTGCAAAGGGATATTTTGCCTATCGTAGAGGGTTCGACGGTGGTTACCAAGTACGGGCCTATCAAAACGGACTTTATCCTCTTTATCGCGGCAGGCGCCTTCCACGTGTCCGCCATTGAGGACTTAATCCCCGAATTGCAAGGCCGTTTCCCCGTGTCGGTGGAACTTAAAAGCTTGACGAAAGAGGACTTCGTGAAGATTTTGACGGAAACGGAAAACTCGCTCACCTTCCAATACGCGCAGCTTTTGGGGGTAGACCACATTGATTTGCAATTCGACGCAGGCGCAATCGAGCGTATTGCGGAAGTGTCGGTAGAGCTCAACACGACGAGCGAGGACATCGGCGCAAGACGTTTGCATACGGTTATGGAATACCTTTTGGAAGATATTTCTTTCAACGCCGGCGGCGATTATCCCACGTTCACGCTCAATATTGATAAAAAATACGTGGACGAACATTTGCAAAAGCTCACGGGCGATAGAAACCTTAAAAAATACGTTCTTTAATAGCAAAGGAAAGATTTATGATTAACATACCCAAAGGCACGAAAGACGTGCTCCCCGCAGATTCTTATAAATGGCAATACGTAGAAAGCGTTGCACGTGAAACGGCAAAGTTGTTCGGCGTAAAAGAACTCCGTACGCCCACGTTCGAGCATACGGAACTTTTCCAACGCGGCGTTGGGGGTACGACGGACATCGTAACCAAGGAAATGTACACCTTTAAGGACAAGGGGGATAGAAGTATCACTTTGAAACCGGAAGGCACGGCAGGTGCGGTGCGCGCGTTCATCGAAAACGGCTTAATCGGCGGGGCTATGCCTGCAAAGATGTACTATATCACCCCTGCGTTTAGATACGAACGTCCGCAAGCAGGCAGACTTCGTGAATTTCACCAATTCGGCGTGGAAATTTTCGGCGCAAAGGGCGCGCAAACGGATGCGGAGGCGATTATTATCGCCGATAGCTTATTGAAAAAGCTGGGCATTAGCGTAAAATTGTATATCAACTCTATCGGTTGCCCTACTTGCAGGGCTAAATACAACGCGGCGTTGAAAGCATTTTTCGCTCCTCATTTGGACGGGCTTTGCTACGATTGTAAGACGAGATTTGAGAAAAACCCCTTGCGACTTTTGGATTGCAAGGAAGAAAACTGTAAGAAAATCAACGCTGCCGCACCCAAGATGCTCGATTATCTTTGCGAGGATTGCGCTACGCATTTCACCGCTTTGAAAACGCATTTGGACAATGCAGGCGTGGCGTATGAAATTGATAGCCGTATCGTGCGTGGTTTGGACTATTATACGAGAACGGTATTCGAATTTGTATCCACCTCCATCGGCGCGCAAGGCACCGTTTGTGCAGGCGGCAGATACGACGGCTTAATTGAAGAACTTGGCGGCAACCCCACCCCTGCGGTAGGCTTTGCGGCAGGCATTGAAAGACTTTTAATCGTGATGGAACAATCGGGCGTGGAAATTCCTTGCGACGACAAACCCACCGTGTACATTGCAGGTATGGACGGGGCGTGCAGGGATAAAGCGTTCGCGCTTGCCTCTGTTCTTCGCGGCGCAGGCGTGAAAGCGGAAATCGACCATATGGAACGCTCGGTGAAAGCGCAGTTTAAGTACGCGGACAAAATCGGCGCGAAATACGTGGCGGTGATTGGCGGAAACGAACTCGTTGAAGGGAAAGCGAACGTGAAAAATATGGCGACGGGTGAGAGCGAAAGCGTGGCTTTTGACAACTTCGTTGCATACTTTTTAGAAAAATAACCAAACTGAAAGGGAGGGAAGAAGATATGGTGAAACACGTAAACAAAGAAGAATTTTTGGCTCTTGTACAAGGCGAAAAAACGGTATTTTGCGATTTTTGGGCGGCTTGGTGCGGTCCTTGTAGAATGCTTGCGCCCGTGTTTGAAAGCTTGGCGGAAAAATACGGCGATAAAGCGGAATTTGTCAAAGTAAACGTAGACGAAGAAGAAAGCCTTGCTATGCAATACGGCATTTCCTCTATCCCCAACGTGCTTGCGATTAAGAAAGGGGAAGTGGTAGGCAATAGCCTTGGTTTCGTGCCTGCGGCTATGCTTTCGGCGTTTATAGAAAAACACATATAAGGAGAAAAAATGATGAAAAAACTTGCTTGTTTATTGTTGGCGCTTGCGAGCGTAGGTTGTATGGCGGCTTGTAAAAACGAAGCGAAAATGAAACTTAACTACGGCGAAAAGTATATACATAGCGACGACATTGCCGAACCTGAAAACGAACAAATCTATTACGTTTTTTATAGAAACGGCACGGGCGAATACCATTATTACAATTATAGCGAGTATGCGGGGCGAACATCTAGCTACACCATCAGCTTCCGTTATAAAATCGTGGAAGAAGAGAATATGATATTTGCTTTCTATGATGGAATAGAATACGACGAAGTGGATACGGCAAAGTCGTTTAATGATTCTACGACGATATATAAGCTTATGTATTCGCAGGACTTTTTAATGAGCGCAACCACCGCGAATATATATATGACGCAAGATTTTATTGATAGCGAGTTGCCTAACTTTGGCGAAGAGATTAAACAAGATTAAAAAATGCAATCACCCGACGAAGGGGCTTCGTCGGGTGATTTTTTTAATTGTTATCCATAAGAACTGACAAACGTTTGTCAAATTCGATTATTGGCAATACTAATTAGTAGTTTTCAGCGCGAACTTGGAAGTATGCTTGGGGATGAGCGCAGATAGGGCAAACGTCGGGTGCTTTCTTGCCTACTACGATATGACCGCAGTTGGAGCATTGCCATACTGCGTCGCCGTCCTTGGAGAATACCAAGTCGCCTTTTACGTTTGCAAGAAGCTTTCTGTATCTTTCTTCGTGTTCCTTTTCAATTGCCGCAACGCCGTCGAAAAGTTTAGCGATGTCTTCAAAGCCTTCTTCACGAGCAACTTTTGCGAATTCGTGATACATATCCGTCCACTCGTAATTTTCGCCTTCTGCCGCTGCAAGGAGGTTTTCCGCGGTGGAGGAGATTTCGCCGCCGTTCAAAAGCTTGAACCAAATTTTAGCGTGTTCTTGTTCGTTCTTCGCCGTTTCTTCGAAAATAGCCGCGATTTGTACGAAACCTTCCTTCTTTGCCTTGCTTGCAAAATAGGTGTATTTATTTCTTGCTTGCGATTCGCCTGCAAATGCGGTTTGCAAATTCGCTTCCGTTCTCGAACCCTTCAATACGGGCGTTTCTTCAAACTTACCAGCTTGCTTGCAAACGGGGCATACTTCGGGCGCTTTGTCGCCTTCTGCTACGTAATGACATACTTTACATTCAAATTTCTTCATAACAATTTACCTCTTTAATTTGTCCTTAATAGGATTTAGTTTTAATAACTGATATTATTATAATATAAAAAGAGGCGTTTGTCAATAGATTTTTGCAAAAAAATTCAAAAAAATTTCCGTGGTTTGCGAGAATATTTTTATCACGGAAAATTTACGCAATTTTAACGGAAATATAACCGCTTTTATACGCACGCGTAATATAATAGAGGAAAGGGCGGAAGTATTGACAAAAAAATGAAAAACGGCTATACTGTATAATAGGGTGGCGATGAAAAAGAAGTTAAGTGTAAGAAAACGGAAATGGATTGAAAGGACGGTTGCAAACGATAGAAGTTATAAACTGTTTTTGTACAACCGTATGTTTACCTTTTTAGCGGCAACGCTTTTACAGCTTGCCTCGTTTATTTGGTTTGGGTTTTTGCTCATCTATTATTCTCGATATGCAATCATTTACCAAATCGTGTTATTTGCGTTGCAAATCGTCTTTTTATTGCATATACTCAATCGTTATCCCCGTCCTTCTTCGAAGATGGGGTGGATACTCTTAATTATCATCGTGCCCTTTTTCGGCGTGCCGTGGTATTTGTTAAACGGTATGGTGCGCCCCACGCGCAAGATGCGAGAAAAGATAGGCAAAGCGCGCGAGGAAAATCAAAGAGGAATAACGGATTTTTACGGGGAAAGGGAATTGCCCAAAGGGGAAAACCGCGCGGACGCCATTACTCGCTATTTGGCGGAATACGCCAATCAACCCGTCTATTACGAGGGGGACGTGCGATATTATCCCTCGGGGGAAGAGATGTTTCTCGATATGTTGACGGCTCTTAAAAGCGCGGAAAAGTTTATTTTATTAGAGTATTTCATTATCGCGCACGGAAAGATGTGGAGCGAAATCCGCAAAATTCTATTGGAAAAGGCGGCGCTTGGGGTGCAAGTGCGTATTATTTACGACGATTTCGGGTGTTTGACGACGTTGCCGCCAAGATACGAAAAGTATTTAAGCCAGCTTAGCGAAAATATCAAATGCCTCACCTTTAACGACGTTATCCCCGTGTTTGCGTTGCGTATGAACAATCGTGACCACCGTAAAATGATGATAATCGACGGCAAAACGGCGTTTACGGGGGGCGTCAATATCGCGGACGAGTATATCGCTCAAAAGCGGCGTTTTGGGTATTGGAAGGATACGGGCGTGCGGATTGAGGGAGAGGCGGCAACCTCCTTTACGGCAATGTTTATGGATATGTGGAACGCATTTTCCAAGGACAAGGAGAACATAAAAAACTATCTCGTGCCCTTTGATAGAAAACGCACGGAAGAGGAAACTGCATTGCGGATTCAGCCGTACGATAACTCGCCTTTGGCCAAGCGAAACACGGCGGAGGCGGGGTACGCGGATATGATAAACCGCG
>JAZRSE010000207.1:0-2904 GCA_045651305.1 Candidatus Scatosoma sp.
AAAAGCAGGACGAGCTTTCTCACCGCTTGCGCCGTTTCTACGCATATTTAGAGGAGCTGCGCCGTCTTTCGTGCGTAATGAACGCAGGGGAATTGTTGACGAAAATTTTAACCGAAACGCGTATGGAGGCACGCTTGTTGACGAGAGAAAACGGCGAATCGTGTATCAAACGTATTCACCGCTTTATCGAAGAAACGAACGTGGGAGAACCGCTTTCTCTGCACGCTTTCTTAACGCGCCTGCGCGATTTGGATTATAAGATTGAGTATAGCGAAAACGGTGGCGACGATTCGGTTAAAGTGCTTACAATGCACTCTTCCAAGGGGCTCGAATATCCCGTCGTTATTTTGGACGATTTGAGCGCTCTTTTCAAGGGTGCGGACCACGACGAGTTCTTGATTGAGGAAACGTACGGTTTAGCGCCTCGCGCGTTTGACGAGGAGAATATGACCAAGCGCACGACCCTTCTTCGTCGTTTGAGCGAGGAAAAGCAAAAGCAAGCCTCTACGATGGACGAGTTGAATTTGTATTACGTAGCGCTCACCCGCGCGAAATATTCGCTCCATTTGTTGTTTAGCGAAACGAGCAAGGTGCAAGATGTGCGCTACGCTCGCTCCTTTGCCGATTTCACCGATTTTTCCGTTTGGAATAAGTATTTGGTGGAGGACGAAATTTTCGACGTGCCGAAAGCGGATAGACAGGCTTTCCCGTCCTTCCGTCCCAATGAAATGCTCGCCAAATCCATTATGCACGCGTTTACTTGGCAATATAGCCATCAAGGCTGCGAAAACTTGCCCGTGAAAAGTTCGGCAACGCAACTTATGGATAACGCGCCGATAATAATGGAAGAGGATTACGACGAGAAAAAGGAAATGCAAGAAGAGGGCGTAGGGAAAACGAGTATCGAGGCAGGTCTTGCCTACCATGCGTTCTTGGAGAAATTCGATTTTTCTCTTTTGTACGACGAGCAGGGTAACCCGATAACAAAAGCTATGCTTTTGGACGTTGTGGATAAGGCTTTTGAAGAGAACAAAAACAATTCCTCGCTTTTGGGTGAAGAATTCTTATCCAAAGAAAAGCTCGTGGAGATATTGTCTAATCCCGTATTCTATCAACTGCAAGGTATGCAACTGTATAAGGAAAGACAATTTTTGGTGTCGCTTCCCGTCAACGATACGTACGCGAAAAAGACGGGCGTGGACGAACGATTGAAGTCGCTCGGGGACGAGGAAGAAATGATTTTCCAAGGCGCAATCGACTTGCTTGGCGTGGGCGATAACGAGGCTTGGATTATTGATTATAAATACTCGGTGAAAGAAGAAAATGCGTTAAAAGAGCATTATACACCGCAATTAGAGCTTTATAAAAAGGCGACGGCAAAGATATTGAAGATACCCAAAGAGAAAATTCGTTGCAGTATCGTAAACATTTTCAAGGGTTTTCAAGTCGATGTCGATTAAACGACAATAACACCGCTTTTTTAACAAAAAACAGCATAAAACAAACCTCCTTTTTGGGCATATTTCTTGCAAAAAAGGAGGTTTTTATGTACGCTTGTTTTCAATTTGTCTACACCGCGTTTTTTATGGAAAGCTTGGCGGTGGTAATTATGTTTTTTGCGTTTTTGTTCGTGTTGATACTATCGAGCGCTCTTGCATACCGCTACGCAAGCGGCAGTATATTCTTTGCGGTAATCGCTATTTTATTGGGCGTTGCCGTATTGGTGCTTAAAGGGGAGAATATCCATATTGTCAACGCTATGCCCCTGTTTGCGTTTCTTTTTATTGCGGTGGGCGTTGCGTATTTGCTCTTTTTTGTGTGCGTAAAATTATCGTTGCGCCGTAAACGTATTCGTGCGGAACGCGAAATAAAGGCAAGGGAATTGCGTTACGAGTTGCCGCAAAGGGATAATACGTTTGTTCGCGCAAGGCTTGGCGGTATGTACGTTGACGAGGGGGGAGAGGGTAAGGACGTTGTCGGGGATATGAAATTGCGCTTTACCTACGCACAAAACCTGTTGGGAAAAATCCGTTTGCAGGCGTTGGGTACAACCGAACGAATGGAAATGGATGAACTTGCAGGCGTTTTTGCCGTTTATGCAAAAAAGGAAGGGTACGTGAAAGAGGACGTGCGCTTGATAAACGACGCCTTTTCACGGGTGTTAAAACTTGCAGCGAAATATGCGGTTTAAGTGACGGAGAAAGGGGGCAGGGATAAGGTTAACTTAATTAAACGCTCTTCTTTCACCGCTCTTTTAAGCTCTTGCTTGGTTACGAAATTCTCGCGTTTGGGGATTGGTTGACCAATGGGGTAGGGCGGCGCTTTTTTGAGAAGTACGGCGTCGGCGATGGCAATCACACGGGAAAAGGGATACCATATTCCGTCGTTTGTTTGTAACGCCGAGGCAACGTTGTCGAGGAATTTTATGTTTAAGATGCGCCCAAGAAATACGCCGTCGTCGGTGTACACGGGTAGGTTAAGAGTTAATTTATGATAACTTTTTGGCAAAATAGGGCGCATACGGGATAGAAAAAGCGCGTTTTCGTTGGTTTGGCTTACGGCGCTAATAGGTAAAACGAAATCCGCTTGTTGTGCGTTTTTGCTGGCGCAAAATAGATATTTTAGAGTTTTGTTTTTTGGGGAAATACCTACGGCGACGCTCATACCACGCGGCGCTTTGTCTAAAATTAAAGTCTTGTCGATTAGCATGGAAAGTAGCATAAAAACCTCGTTTTTAAGTATTGATAATAGGATAAAATAGATAGATAGTCGAAAAAGGAAAGAGAAATACGTTTTTTTTCGAATTTTGAAAAAAGTATATAAAAATGCTTGCAAAACAGTCGAAATTTTGATAAAATAACGCAAGTAAAAGCAAGCATATTGGGGCGTCGCCAAGCGGTAAGG
>JAZRSE010000208.1:0-7143 GCA_045651305.1 Candidatus Scatosoma sp.
CCAGCTGATGGGCGCGAAAACGGCAAAAATAGAAGTGTCGCCCAAGCTTCCCACCGTGATTATGATGTGCGGTTTGCAGGGCGCAGGGAAAACCACCCTTTGCGGCAAGCTCGCGGTGCAACTGAAAAAGCAAGGCAAAACCCCCTTGCTCGTGGCAGGGGATATTTACCGCCCCGCAGCAATTACGCAGTTGCAAGTCGTGGGGAAAAACGCGCAAACGGAAGTGTTTGAAAAGGGCACGCAAAACCCCGTAAAAACGGCGAAACAGGCGATAGACCACGCACGTTCGATGGGTTACGATACGATTATCCTCGACACGGCTGGGCGTTTGCAAATCGACGATACGTTGATGCAAGAGCTGGAAAATATCAAAAAAGAAATCGAAGTTACCGAAACGCTTTTGGTAGTCGACGCGATGACGGGTCAAGAGGCGGTGAACGTAGCGCAAACGTTCAACGATAGATTGGACGTAACGGGCGTTATCCTCACCAAGCTCGACGGCGATACGCGCGGCGGTGCGTGCTTGTCGATAAAAGCGGTGACGGGCAAGCCGATTAAGTTCATCGGCGTAGGGGAAAAGCTTGGCGATTTAGAGCCTTTCCACCCCGATAGAATGGCGTCGAGAATTTTGGGTATGGGCGACGTGCTCTCCCTTATCGAAAAGGCGCAACAAACGATTACGGAAGAAGAGGCGAAGAAGATGCAGCAAAAAATGCTTAGCAACTCTTTCACTCTCACCGATTATTTAGAGCAATTTTCCATGATGAAAAAGATGGGCGGCGCGCAAGCAATGCTCTCTATGCTCCCCGGCATGGGCAAATTGAAAGTGAACGAGGCGGACGTCGACGAAAAGCGTATCGAACGCACCAAGGCGATTATCCTTTCGATGACAAAGCAAGAAAGGGAGAACCCGTCGATTATCGACAGCAAGAGAAAACGCCGTATAGCGGCAGGCTCGGGCACGAGCGTACAAGAAATCAATCAACTTTTGAAGCAGTACGACCAAACGAAAACGTTGATGAAACAGCTCAAAGGCAATAAGGGTAGATTGGCGTCCCTTTTAGGCGGGCGTTGAGAAACCGAAAAACGAAAGGAAAAAAATTAAAAAAATAAAAAATTTATATATACTTTGGAGGTATTTATTATGGTTAAAATGAGACTTTTGAGAATGGGCGACAAGAAGAACCCTATCTACCGTGTAGTTGTTGTTGACAGCAGAAAGGCTGCAACGGGCGAATATATCGAATGCGTTGGTCATTACAGACCTACCTGCGACCCCGTAGAACTTACGGTTGACGTAGAAGCAGCAAAAGCTTGGCTTGCAAAGGGTGTTCAACCCACGGAAACGGTTAAAAACCTTCTCGTAAAAGCAGGCGCAATGGAAAAGAGCGAAAAGCTTAGCCCTTCCAAGACGAAGACCAAGAAGAGCAAATAATGATTGAGCGGTAAACCGCCGCTTAAAAATCTTTCTATCCTTTTGCGGTGCGCCGTAAAAGGAGGAGAGGCATTATTTGTAGAACAAGGAGAAGAACCATGCTTGATTTGATTAAATACGTTGTCAATCAGTTTGCCGAAGACAGGGAAAACGTGGAATTTAACGTACAGGAAAAGGACCGCGTTATCGAGGTAACGGTGGTGCTTTCCCCTTCGGATATGGGCAAAGTGATTGGTAAACAAGGCAAAATTGCAAAAGCGCTCCGTACGTTGGTACACGCAGCAACGCCTGCAAGCAGTAAGAGATACGTTATCGAAATCCGTGAAAGAAACGGGGATACGGTAGACGTTGTCGACGCAGAATAATTTTGCATAAAACGACAAAAAAGGCTTTCTTACAAACGGAAGCCTTTTTTTGCCATAGGAGAAAGAAATGGGTAGATTGATTATAGGCGAAGTATTAAAACCGCAAGGGATTAGAGGGGAATTAAAGATTAAGACGTTCACCGATTATCCCGAGGACGTAAAAGCGTTCAAAACGCTATATATCGACGGCGCGGCGTATAAAATTCTTTCCTATCGCGTAGGTACGGACGGGTTTGCGTACGTAGGACTTCGCGGTATTCCCGATAGAAACGCGGCGGAGCTTTTCCGCGGCAAGAAGATAGAGGGGGAGAGAGAGGACGCGCCTGCCTTGGAAGAGGGGCAATACTATATCGTGGACATTATCGGCCTTTCCTGTGAAACGGAAGAGGGGGAAGTTTTGGGCGTCGTAAAAGAGGTGTCCCGTCTTTCCGCGGACGTTTACACCATAGAAAAAGCAGGGAAAAGTATCCTCTTCCCTGCCGTGAAAGGCGTCGTTAAAAAGGTAGATTTAACGAACAAAAAATTGATTGTAGATAAAAAGATTTTCGACGAAATCGCCGTTTATTGAGCCTCTTGTTCCGTTTGTACCGTTTTTGCATCCAACGTTTTGCGTTTGGGGCGCATGATTTTCACGATTTTGTCCAAAACGCCCGTTTTGCAAAGAGTGATGAGTACGGCGGTGGCAATCAACGCGTCCGCAGGCACGTAGATACATTGGTAGATAAACGAGTAGATGAACGCGTTACCCATTGCCCAATTAGGGAAACTTACCCAAACGGCGTTTTCGGTAAAGAAAATCATACCCGATACAAGGTGGGAGGCAAAACGCAAGGTGAATACGGCGACACAGCCCAAAACGATGGGCAAACAACCCTTTTCTTTGCGTTGCATTTTTCCAAAGAATCCCATAACGCCGATGCTCATAAAGGCGAGCAAGTAATCGAAAATCAAGGTGAACGGCGTAAGGATAAACGGGTCTTCCACGAAGTTCAAAAGCCCGTGGATAAGCCCCACCAAAAATCCGTCGATAGGGCCGTACACGTAGGCGTAGATAAGGATAGGCACGAAAGAGGCTATCGTAATCGAACCGCCGTATTGAACGGGACTGAATTTGATAATGGCAAGCGTAAACGACATACATACGCAAATGCCTGCAAAGGCAATCCGCTTGGTGTCACGCGCTTTTTTATTGAAAGCGGAGATGACGAAGATGAGGGCAAGCAAAAGTACGATTGCACCGACGGAAATCCATTTGACGACGTTCGTCGTCCGTTCGCTGACGTCCAGCAAGGAAAAAAGAAACATAAAATAACACTCCTTCTCCGTCGTTTTGCATAAAAAAACGCCACCTGAAAAGGTGGGCGCAACTTCCTGTTTTCTGTAACGCAAAAAGCGGCAGAAAACTGCATATCAATCTCTCGCTCAAGTATTACCTTGCCGATTCCAATGGTATAATCTCAGCCTTTTTCAAAGCACCCACGACGGATAATTAAATTTTGTAACTATATTATAGACGAACGAAAAGCGTTTGTCAAGCAAAAAAGGAGAAAAAAATTATGCGCCACGATTTTTACGCGTATATGGATAGAATGAAATATATCAAGCGTTGGCAACTGATGCGTTCCACGCGCGAAGAAAATATTATGGAACACTCGCACGGGGTCACCTTGCTCGCGCACTCGCTTGCGGTTATCCACAACGAAGTGTTCGGCGGTAACGTGGACGTGTTAAAGACGGTGTTGTACGCCGTTTACCACGAAACGAGCGAGGTTATGACGGGCGATTTGCCCACCCCGATTAAGTATTACAACCGCAGTATCCACGGCGCGTATAAGGATTTGGAAAAAACGGCGTGCGAGAAAATGGTGGGTATGCTCCCCGAGAAAATGCAAGGCTCGCTTGCTCCGTACGTGCTTGCCGACGAAGAGAGCGTGGAATACAAGCTCGTAAAGGCGGCGGATAGGTTGTCGGCGTATATCAAGTGCTTGGAAGAACTGCGCTTGGGCAATAGCGAATTTTCCAAGGCGAAAAAGAGCATTGAAGAGGACTTGCACGCAAGGAATATACCCGAGGTGGAATATTTCTTCGAGCATTTCATACCCTCTTTTTCCTTAACTCTTGACGAGTTGGAAGGGTTTTGATAAGCAGTTTCACGAAATTTTCAAAATGTGATTAACTGTTTATCCCAAAGAAGAGGTATAATACAAAAACAAAATGAGAAAAATATCGCGTGTAGAGGAGCTTGTTTACACGGAGAGGGAAACGATGAATAGAAAGGCTAAAAAGATAACGGCGATTGCGCTTTCCGCAGTTGCATTGATATCCACGATGGGCTTGACGGCTTGTTTTGAAGAAGAAAAGGCGATTAGCGCATACGAAATTGCGGTAGAAAACGGGTTTGTCGGCACGGAAAAGGATTGGCTTGCCAGCTTAAAGGGCAACGCAGGCGAAAACGGCGGCGATTTGTCGATAGAGGACATCTACGAGGCGTCGGGGTTCGAGGGCTCGTTAGAAGAATTTATCGAGCAATATATGAACGGATTGAAATTCCCTATCCAAGAGGATAACGACACGGAAACGATTGGGAAAAACGTAACTTCCGTCGTTAGCATCGTCGCAGGTTTCCAAAAAGAAGTCGTTGTGAGCGATAGCTGGGGCAGAAAGACAAAGGAAACGCAGGTCGCAGGGAGCGAGGGTAGCGGCGTTATTTTCAAAATGCAAACGAACGGCGAATACGTAGAGGCGTACATCGTCACCAACTACCACGTTCTTTACGGCGGAGCGAATTACACCAACAACGCCGACGGGCTTTCCACCGATTTGTACGTGTACGTACACGGCGCGAGAGAAATGTTCAGCACGGGCGACGCTAACGGCGACGGGTATTTGGATAAAGACGGCGTAATGGGCGACGAGGGCGACGGCATTAAGGCTACGTACGTGGGCGGCGCAATGGATTACGATATTGCCATTTTGAAAATTTCGGACAACAAATACTTGCCCCAAAGCTCGGCAAGCGTAGCCGAATTTGGCGATTCTAACGAGGTATTGCTCGGCGAAAAGGCGTTTGCTATCGGCAACGCCAACGGCCACGGCATTTCGATAACCAGCGGTTTGGTTTCCGTCGGCTCGGAATATATCACGATGAAATCCACGGACGGCAATAGAAAGGTTACGTATAGGGTTATGCGTACGGACGCGGCAATCAATCACGGCAACTCGGGCGGCGGTTTGTTCGACGCAAGAGGCAAACTTATCGGTATCACCAACGCGAAAAATATCCAAGACGAAACGGATAATATGGGCTACGCATTGCCCGTTACGCAGGTGAAAGGGGTAATCAATAACATTTTAGCCAACGTGAGAGGCGGCGAGGCAGGCTACGTTTCCCGTGCGTGGTTGGGGATAGAAACGTTCGTGCAATCCTCCCTTTCTTCCATTGTGGACGGTCGGTTGGAAATCAAGGAAACGTTCTTGGTGAACAAAGTTTATACGGATAACCAAGCAGGCGCAGGCGCGGGTAAGTTTGAGTACTTGGACGTATTCAAAGCGGTAAAGGTAGGCGATGGCGAATGGCTGAACCTTGATAGAAGTTATCAACTTGGCGACGCGTTGCTTGACGTGCGTAAGGGGGATAAAGTAACGTTTAAGGTATTGCGCGAGGACGTAGAAACGCTCGTGGAAATCGTGTTCGATAAGGACGAATATTTCGTACAATACGCTTAACGGATAATATAGCACACCAATTTCTCTTTTTATATTTTGTGGGGAGGGTGCGTTGCAGTGAAAACTATGCAACGCACCCTCTTCCTCTTGACAAAAGACGGGCTTTGTAGTATACTTATAAATACTTAACGTACGAAGGAGAAAGGGCTATGCGTTCGCAAGAATTTATTTCGTCGCTTACAACGCTTTGCGAGAGAGAGGAAGATTTACAAAGATTGCGTCTTGGCGTGCCGCTTGGCAGGGACGCCGCGGATACGCTCGTGCTTTCCCAAAAAAGAGAAAAACCGTTTATGATTCGTCACACCTGCGTAACGGGGGTAAAACGCACGTCGTTTATAAAGCGTACGCTGCTCACCCTTTCTTGCTTATATGAAAAGGAAGAGGCGAATTTCTTTATCGTTTCTCCACGCAAGGAATACGGGGAATTGTTGCGTTTGTTAAACGCCGATATAACGCTCCCGTACGTGCGTGAAAAGGCGGACGTGGAGGCTTGTTTTGGTTGCGTAAAAGAGCTTATTTCCTTGCACGAAAGGGAAAGGGGCTGCCCTCGGCTTATCCTCGTTTTAGACGGCTTGGAAGAGATTGAGGGGTGTAATAAGAACGGGGATTTGGAAGAATATCGCGATTTCTTCGACGTGATAGCAAGAAAAAATAACGTGGAAGTGATTAGCGGCGTAGAACTGATGAAAAGCATTTTTAGCGGCTATCCCGGTGCGTTCGTCGGGGTGGGCAACGCCCTTATAACGACGATAGAAGAGGGCAAAGCGGACGTTACGTACGTGGGTGACGATTCTTCGTTGTCTATGCCTACGCCCATCCGTTTTCCTGTTGCTCCCTCGGTGACGGAAACGGTTATTTCCCTTAACGCCTTGGCGCAAAAACGCGCGCAAGATTGATACATATGTTAAACGAATATCCTTTTGAACGAATCGTCGCGCCCCTGCTTGCGTGGTACCGCGCCAATAAACGCGCGCTCCCTTGGCGGGAGGATAGTTCTCCTTATCGGGTTTGGGTGTCGGAGATAATGCTCCAACAAACGCGTGTAGAGGCGGTGAAAGAGTATTTTGTCCGCTTTATGGACGCCCTGCCCACGGTAGAGGACTTGGCAAAGTGCGACGAGGAAAAACTATTAAAACTTTGGGAGGGCTTGGGCTATTATTCCCGCGTCCGTAACTTGCAAAAGGCGGCAAGAGAGCTTATTTTGCGCTTTGACGGCGAGTTCCCTAAAACGCCCAAAGAATTGCAATCCCTTTCGGGGATAGGCGAATATACGGCAGGGGCGATTTGCTCCATCGCCTTTGGAAAGCGTGTGGCGGCGGTGGACGGCAACGTTCTTCGTGTCACCGCTCGTTTAAGCGAAAACGCTACGCCGATAAACGATAGCGGTTATAGAAAGGCGCTTACGGAGCGCTTAACGGGGATTTACCCCCAAGAGGGGGCGGATTGCGCCGATTTTACGCAAAGCTTGTTCGAGCTGGGCGCGCTTGTTTGTAAACCGCAAAACCCTGCTTGCGAGGTTTGTCCGCTTGCGGATATTTGCCGCGCAAAGGCAAACGGCAGGCAAAAAAGTTATCCTACGTTAAGTCGGAGGCCAAGCGTCTTAGGAAGACAATTGAT
>JAZRSE010000209.1:0-7631 GCA_045651305.1 Candidatus Scatosoma sp.
CGCCGAAAAACGTTCGCCTTGCCGCCCTTTTGCACGACGTAGGCAAACCCTTTTGCGTATTGCGGGACGGAAACTCGTTCGAGCATCCCACCGAGGGCGAGCGTATCGTCAAAGAAATTCTCACACGTTTAAAAGCACCCAAACGCACGGTAGAGGAAACGGCAACCCTTACAAAGTGGCACATGTACGATTTTAATTGCCAAACGAGTGAAAATAAACTCCGTCGTTTTCTTGTCGAGCACTATTCCCTTTTGGAAAACTTGCTTGCCGTAAAACAAGCGGACTTCTCCGCTTGTATGGACGACGTTTCCACCGCGCCCACCTGCGCGCGTTGGCAGGCGTTGCTTAAAAAAATGCAAAAAGAAAACGTGCCTTTCTCCTTAAAACAGCTTGCCGTCAACGGCAAAACGTTGCAGGATTTGGGCATCCCTGCCTCGAAGATAGGGACGACGCTTTACGCGCTTTTGCGCCATACGGCAGTCAACCCCAAGGACAACGAAAGGGCAAGGCTTTGTAAATTGGCTTTTGCCTTTCAAGACAGATAAAACGTAACGCCGACGGATATTCCGTCGGCGTTTTTTCTTTATTCGTTTTCCCAAGCAAGACTGCGTTGCACCGCTTTATGCCATTTTTTCAATTTATCCTCACGCACCTCCGCCGCCATATTGGGCGTATAAATGCGGTCGGTTTTTTGCAGCGATTTGATTTCCGCGCGGTCTTTCCACACCCCTACCGTCAACCCTGCGAGCGTGGCTACGCCAAGCGCCGTCGATTCGTGCGAGGCAGGTTTGCACACCTCCACGCCCAATATATCCGCTTGGAATTGCATTAAGAAGGTGTCTTTCGACGCTCCGCCGTCCACTTGCAAGCGTTTCAAGCACATAAGCTTATCCTTTTGCATTGCGGCCACCAAATCCGCCGATTGATAGGCAATGCACTCTTGCGCGGCACGGATAATATGCTCTCTTCTCGTGCCTCTCGTCAACCCAAACATCGTTCCACGCGCGTACATATCCCAATAGGGCGCGCCTATGCCCGTAAACGCAGGCACGATATACACGCCGCCGCAATCGGGCACTTGTTTTGCATAATACTCGGCGTCGCTGCTCTTTTCAATCAAACGCATTTCGTCGCGCAACCATTGAATAATCGCTCCGCCGATAAACACGCTCCCCTCCAAGGCGTATTGGGGCTTTTCTCCTGCGAGCGTCGCCGCCACGGTTACGAGCAACCCGTTTTTACTATTCGGGCGAGTTTCCCCTGCGTTCATCAACAGGAAACACCCCGTACCGTACGTGTTTTTCGCCTCGCCCTTTTCATAACAGGTTTGCCCAAACAACGCCGCCTGTTGGTCGCCTGCGACGCCTGCGATAGGCACGTCTTTGCCGTTCAACTGCGTGTAGCCGTACAGCTCGCCCGAGCCGTTTACCTTGGGCAACATCGTACGAGGGATATCGAACAGTTTTAACAGCTCCTCATCCCAATCCATCGTGTTAATATTAAAGAGCATCGTACGCGAGGCGTTGGTCTTATCCGTTGCGTGCACCGCCCCGTCCGTAAGTTTCCAAATTAACCACGTATCCACCGTGCCGAAAAGCAGTTCTCCTTTTTCCGCGCGTTCTCTTGCGCCCTCTACGTTATCGAGAATCCATTTAATTTTGCTTGCGGAAAAGTACGCGTCGGGGATTAAACCCGTCTTATCGCGTATCATCTCGCCATAGCCTTGTTTTTTCAACTCGTCAATCGTTTCCGCCGTACGACGGCATTGCCAAACGATAGCGTTGTACACAGGCTTGCCCGTGTTCTTATCCCAAACGATAGTCGTTTCCCGTTGATTGGTAATACCAATCGCCGCGACGTCTTTGATAGAAACACCGCTTTTTGCCAACGTTTCCATCATTACGCCGTATTGGCTAGACCAAATATCCATCGGGTCGTGTTCCACCCAGCCCTCACGCGGATAAATTTGTGGAAACTCACGCGCGAGAACGGATACGATTTTTTGTTGCTCGTCAACCAACGCAACGCGCGAGGACGTCGTGCCTTGGTCAAGCGCTAAAATATATTTCATCGCATACCTGCCTATTCGCTTTTGTACTAACGTAATTATTATACGACATATCCGTCCTTTTGTCAATAGCGGACGAATAAATTAAATGAAAACAAAATAAAACCGCGTATCAAACGCGGTTTTATTTCTTCGATTTTTTTACAACGCAACTACATTTTTTGCGCGAAGCTTTTCGGGCTTCTCGGGATCCGTTTCGATTTCAAAAGACACTTTTTGGCCTTCCTTCAATCTACGGTATCCTTCGGCCTGAATCGCAGAAAAATGTACGAATACGTCATCGCCGCCTTCTTCATTGGCAATAAAGCCGTAGCCTTTTTCCGCGTTGAACCACTTCACCGTACCCTGACTCATTATTCACCCCTCCGAATCCTTTTTTTGCACAGCTCGCGCACTTTCACAAAAGGACACGTTTCGGTTTGGAGCTTGGTGCTATTGATACAATTATTATAGCATATCAAAAAATCTTTTGCAATACCCTTTTTCATTTTTTTGGCGATTTTTTGCGTGTTTTTCTCAAAAAATACTGTTTTTTTGCGCGTTTACCACACAAATAATAGCATTTTTATATTTTCTATGGTATAATATATTTATTATCTTTACAATTTTGCGAGGCAAGCAATGGATTTTATCGAGGCTTTGAAAATAATTCTATTTGGTATTATCGAGGGAATTACCGAGTGGTTGCCCGTTTCCAGCACGGGGCACTTAATCCTCTTCGAAAAATTTATCCCTATGCACTTTTCTGCGGCGTTTTTGGATATGTTCGAATACGTTATCCAGCTTGCGGCAATCCTCGCCGTCGTTATCCTGTTTTGGAAGAAAATTTGCCCTATCGGCGTGAAAGAAAAGGCAAGCGCAAACGGCGAAAACAATAAAAAGGGTTTTTGTTGGAAAAAGGATTCGCTTACCCTTTGGGGCAAAATTATTTTGGCGTGCGTGCCTGCGGTGTTTGCGCTGCTTATCGACGTATTGTTCCTTGATAAAATCAAAGATACGTTGCTTGAAACGATACTTATCGCGTCTATGCTTATCGTTTACGGCATAGCCTTTATCCTCATCGAAAAGTTCTATACGGGGAAAAACACCACCGTCACCGACGTTGCGGATATTTCTTGGAAGAACGCCTTTTTCATCGGTTGTTTCCAAATCCTTGCCTGCATACCCGGCACTTCCCGTTCGGGCGTGACTATCTTGGGCGCGTTGCTCCTTTGTATTTCGAGAACGGCGGCAGCGGAATTTACCTTCTTCCTCGCTATCCCTACGATGATTGGCACAAGCGGATACAAAATTCTCACCTTCTTTTTAGACGGCAACACGATTAACTCTACGGAAATCTTCGCCCTTGTTATCGGTTGTTTGGTGGCGTTCGCCGTATCCTTGCTCTCCATCCAATTCCTTATGAATTTCGTTAAAAAACACAATTTCAAGCCCTTTGGCTGGTATCGTATCGGGTTGGGCGTCGTGGTGTTAATCGTCCTTGTGCTTATCCCTGCGATATTCTAATAATAAAAAATTTACAGGCGGAAATGCGTTTGCATTTCCGCCTGTTTTATTATCCCGTTATAAGAACTTTTCCATCTCCTTGATAAGCGCCGTCGCCATAGAGTAAAAACCCAAATCGGTGGGGTGGCAACCGTCCACCGTGCCTGCGCCTTTTGCAAGCGACATCAAACGTTTCCCGTCGAGGAAATAAACGTTGTTATCCCCCCTTAAACGCGCGTTTTCATACGTTCTTGCGATAATCCCCCCGCGCGCCTTTTCCGTCTTATCTAGGCGGTATTTTGGCCGTGACATTATCACGATAGGAAGGGTGGGATTCGCCTCTCGAATCGCCAAAAACATCTTCTCGTGCGTCAATGCCAAATGCTCGTTTGTCGGCGCGTTATGGTCGTAATCGTACACGAACACGGACATAGGCAGGTTTTTGATATACTCGATTATCTCGTCCTCCGCCTGCGCGCTACCTGAAAAACCAAGATTGATAAAGTCTGCATTGAACTTACGGGAAACGTACCCTTGGTAGGTAGCCCCCGGCCTTGACGCGCACCCCCCTTGCGTTATGGACGAGCCGTAGTAAACAATCGGCTTTTCTATCGCATACGGCGTGGGTTTGTCCACTATCGCGTCCTTTTGCAAACCGATATATAGCTCGCTTACGTCGCTATACAAAGGGAAGTTAATCGTAATCTCGCGCATTTTTTTGCGTCCGAAATCTATCAAGCCTTGATACCCGTCCACCACGTCCATCGGCGGCAGGAAAGACGCTTTGTATTCGTCTTTTACGTATACATCAAACCCTGCCGAGCCGCACATTGCAAAGTGCGGCATCTTGCCAATCGTGAGCATTTTCACGTAGAGCGCCACGTAGGAAGAATTGGTTTGAAAGCGAATACGTCCGCCTGCGGTGTTGCTATGTAATAAATACACCCTTTCGCTCACCGTTTTGGCAACCGCCTCGCTCATACGGCGAAACTTGCCGTTTTCATAGGATACGCCGTAAATTGCAAAGGGCGAAGAAAGCGCGTTATAATAGCGCACGTCCTTTTTGCCAACGCTGCAAACTATCTTAAAATTCTTATCAATTTGAGAAATGTCCGCCATATCTTGCCTCCTTGTGGGCTATGGCGTTATTATAACAAACCCACAACCCCGTGTCAATACGTTTGTAAAATTCTCCCCTCGATTTAACAAAAAAACTCTATATAAATTAAAAAAATCCATATTGACAAAATTGCCAAATGGTGGTATAATTAAGTTGCTAAAATAAAATTAAAGGAGAACTATTTTATGGCAAATTATCAAATCCCTGAAAAGGCAAGAGTAGCCGTTTTAACCGGCGCAAAGAAAATTGAAATTTTCGAACTTCCCGTACCCGAAATCGGCGACGACGAAGTGCTTGTTAAAGTGGAACAAACGGGTATTTGCGGTACGGACGTACACGAATACAAAGGCGACCCGTTCGGCTACATCCCCGTAGAACTTGGTCACGAAGGTACGGGTACGGTTGTAAAACTCGGCAAAAACGTTACCACCGATTACTATGGCAAACCCTTGGCTGTTGGCGATAAAATCGTTACTGGTTTGAAACCCTGCGGCGTATGCGAAACCTGTAAGCACGACCCCGAACACGTACACCTTTGCCCCGGCGGCGAAATCTTCGGCTTGATGCCCGGCGAAGCTGCTTATAAGAACTTCAACGGTTGGTTTGGCGAATACATCAAAGTAAACGCAGGCGGCGTTATCTTCAACGTAAGCGATATGAACGTTGATTTGCGTACCTTAATCGAACCTGCGGCAGTTGTTGTACACGCTGTTGAACAAGCAAAACAAATTTTCAACTTCAAACAAGGCTCTTACGTATTGGTACAAGGCTGCGGCCCTATCGGCTTGTTGTTGCTTGCAACCGTACGTACGATGGGCGTACGCAATATCATTGCAGTTGACGGCGACGAAAAACGTTTGGAAATGGCAAAGAAATTGGGTGCTGCTTACACCGTAAACTTTATGAAGGAAAATGCAGTTGCAAAGATTATGGAAATCACGGGTACGGGCGCAGAAATGGCGTTCCAATGCACCGGCTCTCCCAAGGCTGCAAGCACCATTTGGAAATACGTACGCAGAGGCGGCAGCATGTGCGAACTTGGTTTCTTCGTAGACAACGGCGACACCACGTACAACCCTCACCAAGATATCTGCAACAAGGAAATCAAGGTTATCGGTTCTTGGACGTACCAAGCAAAAGACTGGATGCAAGCTTGCGACGTATTGAAAGAAGCACAATATATCGGCTTGCCCGTAGAAGAATTGCTTACGCATAAATATGCCCTTGCCGACATCAACGAAGCAATGGAAATGAATATCAGTATGCAAGGCTTGAAGATTGTTGTTAAAGGCGAATAATCGCATACAACACGCTAAAAAGTAAATCTCACCCCCGACGTTTATACGTCGGGGGTGTTTCTTTCTTATCGTCTATGGATATAAAAAAACACGGTTTTTCAACCGTGTTTTTTATTGCATTAATTTATATTGCGTTAGGGAATAGGTACGGCAGGCAATTCGTTTTCGCCGCCGCCTACGGAGCTACCGCCGTTCGAGCCGCCGTTCGAGCCACCATTGGAGCTACCACCGCCGTTCGAGCCACCATTGTCGTTTTCTTGGCTGTTTTCCGTGCCGTCGCCTGCGCCGTCGTTTCCGCCCTTGTCACAACCTACCACGCCGATAAAAGCGCAACAGGTTAATGCTAACGCCAAAATAGCCGTTAAAAATTTTTTAAGCATAATTGTTCCTCCAAAAAACCCAAGGCAAAAAAGCCTATAAGCTTTCCATTAAGCGTTGAAATATACGTTTGCCGCTGCGTTGTAGTTGTAAAGAGCAACTGCAAGGTTGTAAAGCGCGTTGGACGAATCGGAGTTGGATACAACTTCATATACGTAGGAAAGCGCGCTATACGTTACAACGTCTTCACCGATTTGAATCGTGTACGCCGTGTCGAGATACTTCGCAACAACGTTTTCTACGCGTGCAACGTAAACGTTGCCCTCTACGTGGCTAACCGTTGCGCCCGTTACGTCGATTTCGCTAACGTCTGCATCCGTTCTAAAATAAACGTTAATCATCGTCTTCGAACCAACCGTCAACGTTGCGTCTTTGCCGTCGCCTGCGCCGATAATTACGTTGCCCTCGTTGTCAACTTTGCTTGCTTGATATGCAGACAAGTCCGCCGTGAATTCCACTTTGCTTTCAACTTCGTCGCCTGCAAAGTATGCTCTTGCCGCTTCACAGTAGTTGATAAGTGCCGTAGCAAGTGCTTTCGTTTCTTGCGTAGCAGATGCCGTATGGAGCAACGTGTTTACGTACGTTTCAATGGTGGTCGTGTACACGATAGCATCGTTAATCGTCAACGTAACGTTCTTTTGATAATCTTTGGGAGCAACGCCTACAACGAACTTGAGGCAACCCTTTGCCTTATCGTAAACGCCCGTAGCCGTGGTAGCCACGCCGCCGTCAACCGTAGCCGTAGCAACAACTTCGTCGTTTGCAGCGTTAGCAAGTTCTACGTAGAAAATCAAACCAACGTCGCCTGCCGCAGAAGCGGATACGAAACGAACCGTAGGAGCAACTTCGGCATTTGCGATACGATCTACAACACCTGCGCTCGTGCCCCATACTTGATATTGATAATAATCGTTAGGGTTATCAAGCGTAACAACCTTATCCATAGCCGATTCAATGCTTGCATAGTAGCCTACTTCGCCCACTTTCAAGTTGAAGCCGTGCGAAACTGCCGTATTAAGCGTAAATACCAATGCGCTTGCGTTCATACCAATAGCACCTGCATTGAAGGAAGCCGCGTTCAAAAGCAATACGCCTTTTGCCGTGGGCAATACCAAGTTACCGCCCGTAATATCGTAGGTGTTGATTGCGCCGTCTTCCGTTACGAAAATTGCCGAGCCTTCAAGATATCTTTCCGCCGCGCCGTCAAACAAGGAAGGCAAGAAAGCAAACGAATTGCCTTCGCCAATTTCCATTTGAATTGCTACGATACCGTTTGCGTCGA
>JAZRSE010000210.1:0-9137 GCA_045651305.1 Candidatus Scatosoma sp.
CGTGTCCATCACACGCGACGTTTCGGGCGAAGGCGTACAGCAGGCTCTGCTCAAAATTATCGAAAGCACGACGGCAAGCGTTCCCCCCCAAGGCGGTAGAAAACACCCCAATCAAGAGTGTTTGCGTATTGACACGACGAATATTCTCTTCATTTGCGGCGGTGCGTTCGTAGGTCTTGACAAAATCGTATCCTCGCGCAAAGACGACACGACGCTTGGCTTTGGCGGCAAAGTGCGTTTGGGCGCAAACGAGGTGGATTATAGCGTGCTTGACGACGTGAAACCGCAGGATTTGACCAAGTTTGGGCTTATCCCCGAGTTCGTGGGAAGACTTCCTATCGTGGTAAATCTCGACCCGCTTGGCGAGGACGCGCTTGTGAAAATTCTTACCGAGCCGAAAAACGCGATTATCAAACAATACCAAAAATTGGTTGGTTTTGACGGCGTAAAATTGACGGTGGAAGAGGACGCCGTGCGTGAAATCGCACAAACGGCAATCCGCTTAAAGACGGGTGCGCGCGGTCTTCGTACCATTATCGAAAGCGTTATGACGGAAGTAATGTATAAAATCCCCTCCGAAGAAAACATTGAAGAGGTGGTTATCACCAAAGAGTGTTTGACGGACGGCGTAACGCCCAAGCTTATCTACAAACAAACCGCTTAATAGCGAAAAACAATAAAACCCCCGACTGTTGGTCGGGGGTTTTTATTATACTGTTTAGTCCTCGAAATCGTTAAAATATTCTTTATCGAAAAACGTGGATAAAGTTATGCCTGCGCCTTGGCAAAAGGCTTTAATTGTCGACACCTTGGGGCATTTCGTCCTGCCCTTAATCAAGTCGTAAATCGCCGAGGGCGATTTGCCGCCGTTTAACGTCGCCTCACAAACGTTTATATTCTTTTCTTTGCAAATCTCTTCAATTCTCTTAATTATCGCATCGTTAATATTCATAAAAGCACCTTTCGTGGAGTTCCTTATAGGAGTTCCACGAAAATATTATATGAATTATTAAAATTATTATCTCGTGGAGTTCCACGATATTGACTTTTTTGTGCGGTTTAGGTATAATTATTTCGTGGAATACCACGAAAAAGTGAGTAAATTATGCGAAGTTGCTTTATAGGACATAGAGTTATTGAAAAAACGGAAGAGCTTAAATCGTCATTAAAAGAAACAATTGTAAGGCTTATAAAAATGGGGGTTACAACCTTTCTATTTGGCAGTATGAGCCAATTTGACACCTTGTCGTGGGAGGTTGTTACGGAAGTCAAGAAAGAATATCCTTATATAAAAAGAGTATATGTTAGGTCGTCGTATCAATCCATAGATAAATTTTATGAGGAATATTTGCTTAAATCGTATGAAGAAACGTACTTCCCTCCCAAGTTAAAAAATGCGGGGAGATACTCTTACGTAGAGCGCAATTATGAAATGATTGACAGCGCTACCTATTGCATATTTTATTATAACGAGAACTATCTTGTGCCGTTAAAAAACAAGAGCGAATATAATCCGCTATTGTCGTCGAGGCGTAATAGTGGCACAAAAATTGCATACAAATACGCAGTCAAGAAGAAAAAAGGAATAATAAACCTCTATAAATAGAGAAAGCTAAAAAATCAGCAACGGATTTTACAAACAAACCGCTTAATAGCGAAAAACAAAAAAACACGGCGTAAACGCCGTGTTTTTTCTTTAATTCAACGCATACATGGGTGCGTGTTTTTATTTCAATGCATACCTGCCCCTGTGTTAAGATAAAAGGTGTGCGCCGTCGGGAAGGGAAAAATTCCCTTTTTCGCCGTGGATAACGAAGAAGTTTTCTTTATATTCGCTATTTTTGACAAGGAATACCTTTTTATTTTTCCAAAGGGTGGAAAGTTCTCTTTTGTACGTGTTTTCGTCAATAATCTTATGGAAGATACGCTCGCTTAATTGGATAACCGCCGCGTCGTTGCCATTGGCAAAACAATCGAGTATTTCCGAGCGGATACGTGCAAGCACGAAGAAATCGCTAAACGCATAGCCCGTGCCTAAACAATGAGGACAAGCGCTTAAAAGCACAAAAAGGAAGTTGTTTCCTATCCGTTTTCGTGTGAATTGGGAAATGCAAAACTCGCTCATAGGCAAGAGTTTGCATTTTGCTTTATCGTTTGCAAGGCACTCTTCGAGGGTTTTATTGACGGCGAGGCGGTGTTCTTCCTCCACCATATCAATAAAGTCCACGACGACGATGCCGCCGATATTACGCAGGCGCACCTGTCTTGCAATTTCCTTTGCCGCCTCTAAATTGACGGCGAAAACGGTGTTTTCCAAATTATCCGTGCCTACGTAGCTGCCCGTATTGACGTCGACAACCGTCATCGCCTCCGTATGGTCGATAACAAGATAGCCGCCGTTGTCAAGCGTTACGCGCGGAGAGAGCGTTTCGTCAATGAGTTTGGAAACGCCAAATTCTTTGAAAAGCGAGCGTTTGCCCGTGTACATAATCAAGTTCTCTTGCGGAATATCGCTATACAGGGAAATAACTTCGCAAAGTCTTTGATAAATTTCTTCATCCGCCACGTATACGGAGATATCCTCGTCAAACGAATCGCGCAAGACGCGGGTGGGCAGGTCTTCGTCTTGATACAAAAGCGTGCCAACGGGCGCGTTTTCGGCGCGTAAGAGCATTTTCGCGTATTGATTTTTCAAGCGTTCCGCCTCTTTGCAAAGCTGCGCTTTGGTGGCGTTGGGCGCGTGTGTGCGAAGGATAAACCCCTCGTTCGTTTTTTCGTTGCGTAATTCGTCGGCGGTTTTCAACAACTCTTCCCGTTGCTTTTCGTCGGTGATTTTACGGGACACGCCAAGGAAATCGGTGCAGGGCAGGTAGATAAGCCGTCTGCCTACGAAAGAGAGGTGAGTGGTTACCTTTGCGCCCTTGTTTCCGCGCGGCGGTTTGGTCACCTGCACTATCAATTTATCGCCCACTTTCAAATCCAAGGGTTGTACGGCGCTCGTCACGGACGTACCGTCGTATTTGGTATAGTCGGTGTACGTTTCTTCCATAGAAAGATAACAGTTCTTTTCCAAACCGCAGGAAATAAAGGCGGCGTTCATCCCCGAAAGGACGTTGGTCACCTCGCCGATATATACGTTTCCTACGATATCGCCCCCGTCCTCTTCCTCAAAGGCGAGCTCCGCAAGCTTTCCCTCTTCCAAAAGCGCGGCGAATTGTTGTCCGCAATAGCGGTCAAAGAACCATTGTTTTTTCATTAGCAGTTTCCTTTCTTTTCTTGGTTACCGCAAAACGAAAAAACTTCGCCCGAGCCGTGCGGCTTAAATTATACCGTATTAGTATATCACGGAAAAGTGGCTTTGGCAAGGTGTTTTTAGATAAAAATTACTCAAAACGGACAAAATTCCTCGTTTTTTTGTCGATATAAATCCCCAATCGCCGTGTAGGGCGAGGGCGCGCGTTGGAAATACTCGGCAAGCTCGTTTTGCGGCAGTTCGAAACGTTTTTTCTCGTTGTCGTCGTAGACTTCCAAAACGAGGTAACTTCCGCGCGTAACGTAGCGCAGAGCGTCTTTGATAGGACAGCGTTCGTAAAGAGCGACGCGGCGGAGTTCCACCCCCTTTTTCAAAGCGTTCGCATAAGAGAAATCCATTTTTTCATAGGCGGCAGGGTCGTTTTTATTGCCGATAACGCCGAGGAATAGAAAGGATGCGAAAGGCAACAGGGAGAGGTTGGGCGTTTTGCGTAAAATGCTTGCGATAAAAAGCGCGAGCGCGAGCAGGGAGAGCGACAAAGAGATAGCCGTGCAAATCTTTTTCGCTTTTCTTTCGGCAATACCGCTTTGCGTGTGCCGTTTTAGAAAGACTTGCGTAAGGGCGCAACGCAAAATTCTGCCCCCGTCCAAGGGATAGGCAGGCAGGAAATTGATAAGCGCAATGGCAAGGGAAGTGTAGCAAGCGGTGTCGGTAAAAGCGTACGTATCGGGGCTAAACCACCAAATAGAGGCGAAAAACGCCGCCGTAAACAGGTTGCAAAGAGGGCCGTAGAGCGCAATTATCATTTCGTCTTTCAACGACACGCCCCGCAAATCCCCGTCGATAACCGCGCCAAAGGGCATAAGCACGATTTTGTTTAGCTTGTACCCAAGCTTTGCCGCCGCAAAGGCGTGCGCGCACTCGTGCTGGACGGCGACAAGACAGCTTGTCAAAAACAAGAACAGTTCGCCCTTGAAACAATACCACATCCCCACAAGGAGAAAGAACGGGTGCAAGCGAAAAAGGGATTTATTCCCCGTTTTATCGGTTTTTCGATGAAAAAAGCGACAGGTTTTCTGCCGCTTTTCGTTGTTTTGAACGTGCATAACGTATTTATTCCTGCAAAATCCAAGCCAAGCAGTTCTCTTCCGTGATTTGGAAACAGTTTAACAGCTCTCCGCCCGAATACATTGTGTATTGAATTTGCGTTTCGCCGTTGGAATACCCCACGGGTACGTTGGCTTTCACCTTGTCGCCCACGGCGTAATATACTTGGCTCAACCCCTCGATAACACCCGTGAAAGAATCGGAGTGTTCGATTTTCAACGTGTACATACCCCCTTCGTTTAAGGTGACTTCGCTAATTTCACCGTCTACGGCAGGGTAAATGCAGCACTCTTTTTGGAAGGTGAGCACGCCCTCTTGCGAGAGGTTCATTTCCACGTCGGTATATTCGTTTACCACGCTCGTCAAAGTAAATTCGGTGTACGCGCGCGTGTCCGTTTGCTCGTCCTTGGGCGCGCCGAGGGAGCGGAAAAAGGTGTTGATGGCGCTGCCGGGGAGAAAGACGTTCGTCAAAAAGATACCGCCGCAAAGGGCGCAAGCCACGGCGAACTCGATGCCGAGCGTTTTGCGAAGTTTTCTTTCCGTTTCGCTTGTTTGCGGATAGAAATCCGTCCTTTCTTCGGGGAAATCGACGGGCATATCCTCAAAATACGGGCGTTCGTTTTCGCCGTACAAGCGTACGGTGTCAATCCGTTGGGGAATTTCCTCCAACCGAGGGGTATTATCGATAGCGGCGCTTTCGTTTGCCTGTTTTTCCGCCTCGATTTCGCCTCCCTCGCCGTCCAATAACTTATCGTTGATTTGCGAAATAACGCTATCCTTCAAATCGACGGGTTTTGGTTGTTGGGGATAGAGGGAGGGTTGCGTTTTGCGCTTAATTTTAGGGGATTTTTTGTGGATAACGTTGACGGTGGAAACGGGGATTTCCAACATTTCCGCGTATTCGATTTCTTCGTTCATATAGTTTTCTCCTTGCCGTTTTTTATCTCTAACATAGTCTATGCTATGCGGCTTTTGGATAGAACGTAAAGATAGAAAAAAGCGCGTATTTTTAGTAAAAAACGCCACGTGTACGGGGATAAACCCAATACCGTGGCGAAAAAAGCGTTGAAAAATCAATAATCGGAGGAGGCGGCGTTCATCTCCGTTTTGGATTGCAGGGTGTACAAATCGAACTCCCCTTCGATATCGAAATCTTCCGTGGAATCGTACGCGGCGAGTTTAGACACCGACACTTCGTACGCCGTCATCGTCTTGATTTCCGTATCCGAGAGCTTTTTTTGGTATTCCCTGCTTTGCACTCTGCCCGAAACGGCGATTTTATCGCCCACGCTTAAATTTTTCACGAACCGCGCGTTCCGTCCCCAAGCGATGCAGGGGATATAATCGGATTTGTTATAGGCGCGGTTGACGGCGATGAGCACGTCCGCGATTTCCCGATTAAAAGGGGTGGTGCGGTAGATGGGCGGCTTGCAAATGTATCCGCTTAAAAGCACGTTGTTGGGGTTCTTGCCGGGGAGTTCGTCTAAAAGCTCTCTTACGAACACGGTGAGCATCAAACGGGATTTCCCGTTTTCGATTTTGTTATAACTGCGGAACTGTCCAACGGCGCAAAGCGTTTTGCCCTTTTTAAGCATACCGCCTTGAATAAGCCGTTCGGACAAAGTAACGGGCAGGACGTCCGCTTGCCCTGAAAGACGCATAACGCGGACGAAAAACTCGTAAAACCCCTCGCCGTAGACCTCGTGGGAAAAGGTGGCGTCGCTGACGATTTCGCCCATCACGTACACTTTGTTGTTTTTTTCTGAAACGTAGTTCATAAATACCTCCTGTCGTATCCAATAATTTATTCTTAAAAGTTGTCGTTATGCAAGGGGGCGTTGCCGTCCGTTGACGTCGATTTGGAAGTTCTCTTTATAGATAAGCTCTCCAATCGGCACGAATTGATAGCCCCTATTTTTTAGCGTGGAAAAAATTAAGGGCAACGCCTCGGCGGTGTGCAAGCCGTTGTTGTGGCAAAGGATAATCGAGCCGTTCTTCGCCCCGTTAATCACGCGCATAGCAATTTCCGTGGCGGAGAGGTTCTTCCAATCGAGCGAATCCACGTCCCATTGGATTGTGTATAGCCCCATTTCCGTCGCCGTTTCTATCAATAGATTGTTATAATCCCCGTACGGAGCGCGAAAAAGAGTTGTCTTTTGCCCCGTAGCCCTTTCGATTGCTTTGCGCGAGGAGGAGAGTTCCTCTTCGATTTCCGCTTTGGAGAACTTGCTCATATACGAGTGCGTTTTGCTATGCGTGCCAAGCTCGTGTCCTGCCGCCACGATAGCGGCGGCGTATTGGGGGTATTTCTCCACCCAAAATTCCACGGCGAAAAAGGTGCATTTCACGTCGTTTTTCGCCATAATATCCAGCAGTTTTTGCGTGTATTCCACCCCCCAAGCGCAATCGAAACTGATGGCGATTTTCTTTTCGGGAATTTCCACGCTATAAATGGGCAAAGCGCGCCCCGTTGCGGTGGTAACGGCGTTTTCCGCGCGTTTTTTCAATACGAACGTCGGCACGGAAAGGACGATGAACAGGGCGCAAAGCAGGGTGGCGATAATGGCGAACGCGCCCTTTTTATTGAGTTTATCCACACCGCTTTTTTTATAGGCGTAAGATTGTCGTTTTCGCACGCGCCCTACCTCCATCATAGCAAAGCCCCTTTATCAAAATTTCGAAAATGTGGGCTAATTTTGTCCGTTTTTGTAAAAACCGAAAGGGGGAAATGAAAGTATTTGCGCCCCTCGCTTGGTTTTTGGGATACGCTTTATCGTATGCGGAGAAAAAAACGAATATGCCTTGCAAACGCGGCGGCAAAGGGAGGCGGAGAAAAAATAATTGTTTTATGGCGCGTGAAAAGCGGAAAAACATAGTTTTTCTTTGCGAAACGGTTTACTTTTTTCTTTCTTTCGTGTATAATACGAGTATGAGAATTTGGGCAAAACTAATGACGGATGGAAAAATCCGCAAACAATTTGTATATGAGAATCCTGAAACGCTCACCTATTCCCGTTTTTTCGATTATTTGATAGACATTTGTCAAGCGTTGGATATTCCCACGCCCGTGTTGACCAAAACGCACATTTTCAATTTTGCGAAGTTCAATCACGTGAAGTTTGTGGGGCGGGATTTTGTGGAGAGTTTGGGTTACGACCATTTATTTTTAGAAAACATACTATAACGAGTTTATAGCAAGGAGAAAAACTATGACGGCATTGGAAAAGGACATTTTGAACGTACTCACCGAAGACGCGCGCATCACGCCCAAGAAAATTGCGGCGATGCTTTCCGTGGACGAGGCGCAAGTAAAAGCTTGTATTCAAGAGATGGAAAAAAGCGGTTTGCTTGTAAAATACACGGCGATTGTCAATGACGAAAAGGCGGACGATTCGCTTGTGTGCGCGCTTATCGAGGTAAAGGTTACCCCTAAGAAGAAAGAGGGTTTCGACGGCATTGCAAAGCAAATCGCCTCCTTCCCCGAAGTGAAATCGGTATATCTTATGAGCGGCGCTTACGATTTGGCGGTGTTCGTAGAAGACCGCACGTTGCAACAGGTGTCCCGTTTCGTATCCGAGAGAATTTCCACGTTCGACGGCGTACTTAGCACGGCAACGCATTTTATCTTGAAAAAGTATAAAATCGAGGGCGTTGCAACGGAAAAAGAGGACGCGGATTACCGTTTGTCCGTACACGCTTAACGGAGAACTTCCGCAGGCGGATTTTTCTATCTTTCGGTATCGTTTTTTTAACGTTACCCTAACCATTTTGCATATAAGGAAACAAAGACTATGCGCGATTTTGTCAATCAAAAAGCGAAGATGATGCAACCGAGCGGTATTCGAAAGTTCTTCGATATCGTACGGGAAACGGAGGGCGCGATTTCCCTTGGCGTGGGCGAGCCCGATTTCGTCACGCCTTGGAAGGTGCGTTCGGCGGCGATTACCTCCTTGCAAAGAGGCTATACCCAATACACGGGCAACCGCGGTTTGCCCCAATTATTACAGCTTGTATCCAGATACTTGAACGAGCGTTTTGGCTTGGAATACGACCCTAACCATATCCTTATCACGGTAGGCGGCAGCGAGGCAATCGACCTTGCTCTTCGCGCGTGTGTGGAAAGGGGGGACGAAATTCTCGTGCCCGACCCTGCGTACGTGTCCTATTCCCCTCTCGTAGCGCTTTCGGACGGCGTACCCGTACACGTAGAGTGCCGTGAAGAGGATAACTTCGTATTAAAGCCCGAGTATTTGGAAAAGGCGATTACGGATAAGACGAAAGCGATTATCCTCACCTACCCCAACAACCCCACGGGCGCGATAATGACGGAAGAGGAATTGAAGGCGATTGCCGAAGTGATTATCCGTCACGATTTGCTTGTGATTACCGACGAAATTTACGCCGAGCTTACCTACGGGGGCAAGCACGCGAGCATTGCAAGCCTGCCCGGTATGAAAGAACGCACGGTGTACGTAGGCGGATTTTCCAAAGCGTTTGCAATGACCGGTTGGCGTTTGGGTTTTGCCTGCGCGCCTGCGGCGATTGATGACGCTATGTTCAAAATTCACCAATACGGTATGCTTTGCGCGCCGATTATGTCCCAATACGCGGCGATTGAGGCGTTGAAAGACGGGCTTGGCGACAACTTCGCAACGGTGGAAGAAATGCGTGATTCGTACGATAAACGAAGAAAATTCGTGCTCCACTCCTTGCAAGAAATCGGTTTGCATTGTTTCGAGCCCAAGGGCGCGTTCTACGCCTTCCCCCCCCTGAAAAC
>JAZRSE010000211.1:0-8473 GCA_045651305.1 Candidatus Scatosoma sp.
GCATCGTATGGACGGGCGCACCCTCTTGCATACGCATCGCAAGCACCTCTTCTACCGTAATGGGAATACCGATTGCGTTGCATTTTTTCACGCTTTCTTCCACCCTTGCAAAGGACGCGTCCTTGCGCTTTTGCGTAAAGCGTTCGTACGCCTCGTTCACCTTACAGCCATACCCAAGGATATGAATTTTCTCCTCCCCTGCATACGCGGAAATTTCCCAGCCCGATAAATAGTGCAAGCCCTGTCTTTTCGCCGCCGCGCGCTTTTCGTTTAAGCCCATTAGCGTATCGTGGTCGGTAATAGAAAGCAAAGAAAGCCCCCTTGCCTTGGCAAGAGAGCATATTTCATCGGGAGTATTTTTACCGTCCGAATAGGTGCTGTGTAAATGCAAATCCGCTTTCATAGTCTTTAATAGATACGCCGTCCGTTTACTTTTTCACTTTTCCGTTTTCTATACGGATTTTATTGCAATCCGCGCCGTATAAAACGCGTTCTGCGTGGGTACAGGTAAGCAAAGTCTGCATACCGTGTACGCGTTGAAGTAATTTTTTACGACGGGGCAAGTCTAACTCGCTCATTACGTCGTCCAAAATCAAAACGGGGTATTCGCCCGAAATTTCCTTGAAAATTTGTACTTCGGCAAGCTTTAAGGAAAGCGCCGCCGTGCGTTGTTGACCTTGCGAGGCGTACGATTTTGCGTCCACGCCGTTTATCAACACCTCTATATCGTCGCGGTGCGGACCTACCGTCGTGTACCCAAGGCGCATATCCTTTTCGTAATTATTGGCAAGCCGACGGGCAAGCGACTGCGCTATTTCCGCCTCCTCCCCCTCGTACTTTCTTTCGGGGCGCAATATAAGTTCTTCCGCGTTATCCGTCAAATAGGCGTGCATTTCCTTTGCATACGGCGCAAGCTTTTCCAAGAAATCCACACGCTTTTTAACGACGGTTGCGGCGTATTTACAAAGCTGTTCGTCCCACACGGGCAACGTGTCTAAAACGAGCGTATAATCGGGGTTTTTAAGGAGCGCGTTGCGTTGGTCGAGTATCTTATTATAACGGAGCAACGCCGTATAATAGGGCGCGGAATTTTGGGAGATAGAAACGTTCATAAACCGACGTCTTTCGTCGGGGCCGTCTTGGATTAAGCGCAATTCCCCGGGGGAGAAAAATACGCTGTTGATATGCCCAAGCAAATCGGCGTTTTTGGTGATTTTACTGCCGTTGACACGGATTTCACGCTTATTTTCGCTAATTTCCGCCTCAATAAACACCTTGCCGTAGCGGTTTTCCGCCTCCGCCGTAATTTTAGCGACGTCCGCGCCGATTTTTACGAGTTGTTTATCGTGACGGATACGGAGCGACGTACCCGTACAAAGATAGAAAACGGCCTCGGCGCAGTTGGTTTTCCCCTGCGCGTTTTTCCCGAAAAGGACGTTAAGTCCTTCCGTAAAATCGAAGTTTTCCTCTTCGTAATTTCTAAAATTTTGTAGGAATAATTTTTTTATTTGCATAATCGTAAAAAACACCGTCAAAATCGCTTTCTTTTCCGCGCGTTTTGTATTATAATTATATCAAATAATTCTTCAAAAGACAAGCATACGACGGCGAAAAGAGAAAATCTTTCGCCAAGGGGGTAAATTATGTCCGAAAAAACGCATTTAAACATTATTTGGAGCCAAATCCTTGAACAGGTGAAAAAGACGGTTTCTCCTCTTTCGTTCGACCATTTCTTCGAACACAAAGGGATTGAACCCGTTGATATTCGCAACCGTAAAATCGTGTTGAAAATCTCTTCCGAAAGCAACGCTTTGGGCTTGGAACAACACAAAATCGGGGAAAAGCTCCGCGACGCCATTATTAAATGCGACGTAGGCCTTAACGATTTCCGCCTTTACGTAGAGGGCAGCGACGTCTTTACGATGGAAGACGAGGGCGACGCTATGGACAACTTCCAAGCCTCCCCTATCCGTAAAGATTTCACCTTCGATTCCTTTGTCGTAGGCCCTGCAAACAAATTCGTTTACGCGGCGGCAAAAGCGGTTGCGGAAGAACCTGGTATGGCGTTCAACCCCTTATTCATCTACGGGGAATCGGGCTTGGGCAAAACCCACCTTATGCACGCTATCGCCAACTATATCGACCGCGTTGCGCCCGATAAAAAGGTGCTTTATACCACTTGCGAAAACTTCTTAAACGAATTCGTTGCGTCCATCACGCAAAAAGCAGGCAATAAGTTCCGTATCCACTACCGCAGCGTAGACGTCCTCATGATAGACGATATTCAACAGCTTAAAGGCAAGAGAGAATTGCAAGAAGAGCTTTTCAATATCTTCAACGAATTGACGGCGCAAAACAAGCAAATCGTCTTGACGAGCGACAGACCGCCCAAAGAAATCCCTACGCTCGAAGATAGACTTCGTACCCGTTTCGAAGGCGGTATGATTGCGGATATCCAACCCCCCTCTATCGAAACGAAAATTGCCATTTTGCAAAGAAAGGCACTCGATAGACGTTGCGTTATGCCCGACGACGTACTCGAATTTTTGGCGCAAAACTCCGGCCACGACGTAAGAACGTTGGAAGGCAGATTGACGAAAGTTATTTTCGCAAGCAAATTGCACGAAGAGGCGATTACGTTAGAACTTGCAAAACAAGCGCTCAACGAATCGGTAAACGAGAACACCGAACAAGAGGACGTTACGCCCGAAAAAATCATTTCCGCCGTTTGTTCGTATTTCAAACAAACGAGAGAAGATTTGCTTGGCAAAGGCAAAAAGGCAGACCTTGCAAAGGCAAGACAAATTTGCGCCTACCTTATGTGCGATATGCTTTCCTTGCCCCTCGATTTCATCGGCAAAACGCTTGGCGGACGCGACCACACGACGATTATGTACGCACGCGATAAAATGGAAAAGCTGGAAAAGCTGAACGAAAAAATCGCAAAAGAAATCGACGATATTAAAAACATCGTCTTAAAGAAATAATAGCAAGCCCACGGGCAAGCTTTCTATCTTTCGCCACAGCGAATAAATAGCTTTATCAAAAACATTTAGTATTATGGAAAAAGTAGATACCACGTTTTTAGAATATACCGCGGACGCGGTTGTCGTAGGCGCAGGGCACGCAGGATGCGAGGCAGCCCTCGCTTTGGCGCGCACGGGACAAAACACCGCCCTTTTGACGCTCAACCTCGACAGCATTACGTTCTTGCCCTGCAACCCCTCTATCGGCGGCACGGCAAAGGGGCATTTGGTACGCGAAATCGACGCGCTCGGCGGAGAAATGGGTATCGTTGCGGATAAAACGGCGCGCCAAATCCGTATGCTCAACGTGGGCAAGGGCGCGGCGGGGCAAAGCTTGCGCGCGCAATCGGATAAGAACGAATACCACCGTGAAATGAAACGGGTGCTTGAAAACACCCCCAACCTTCGCATTATCCAAGCGGAGGCGGCGGAAATTCTCGTAGAAAACAACAAGTGCGTGGGCGTAAAGACGACGTACGGCGGCGTAATTGCGTGTAAAGCGGTTATCCTTTGCACGGGCGTTTACCTCAACGGGGAAACGATTACGGGCAACGTAGTGCAAAAGTCCGGCCCGAACGGGTTTGCCCCCGCCAACCACTTAACGCAAAGCCTTATCGACATCGGCTTTAACGTACGCCGTTTCAAAACGGGTACGCCTGCGAGAGTGGATAGCCGCACGATTGATTATTCTAAATGCGAAATTCAAAACGGGGACACGGATATTTATCCCTTCTCGTTTATGCACGACAATCCCCCCGAAAACAAGTTGCCGTGCTATCTCACCTACACCAATTTAACCACGCATAGCGTTATTATGGAAAATTTAGACCGTTCCCCTTTGTACAACGGCGTTATTCAATCGGCAGGCCCTCGTTATTGCCCGTCCATTGAAACGAAAGTGGTGCGCTTTAAGGACAAAGAACGCCACCAAATTTTCCTCGAACCGGAGGGCGCGGACACTTTGGAAGTGTACGTGCAAGGTATGTCTACCTCTATGCCTCACGACGTACAAAAGAAAATGTATTCGTCCATAGCAGGGCTGGAAAACGCGGACATTATGCGCTACGGCTACGCAATCGAATACGATTGTATCGACACTTTGGACGTTCTTCCCACGCTCGAATTTAAGAAAGTCGAGGGCGTGTACACGGCAGGTCAAATCAACGGCACTTCGGGCTACGAAGAGGCGGCGGCGCAAGGGCTTATGGCAGGCTTGAACGCCTCCTTAAAACTGCGCGGCTTGCCCCCCTTTATCCTGCGCCGTGACGAGGCGTATATCGGCGTGCTTATCGACGATTTGGTTACCAAAGGCACGGACGAACCCTACCGTATGATGACTTCTCGTGCCGAACACCGTATTTGTTTGCGCCAAGACAACGCCGATTTCCGTTTGACGGAAAAGGGTTACGAGTGCGGTTTGGTCACGAAAGAACGCCTTGAAAGATACCAAGCGCGCAAGGCAAAATACGAAGAACTTTTGGAAAAAATGCGTACCCGTTTGCCCTTGAAAGAGGTTGCGCCCTTTTTGAAAAATTACGGTTACGAGCAACCAAGCGGCGGCGTGTCGTATGCGGATATGTTGAAACGCTCTATCCCCTTAAAAGATATTATGGCGCATTTTGGCGTATTTAATGAATACAGCAAAGACGTTATTGAAACGGCGGAAATCACCGTGCGTTACGAGGGGTACTTAAAACAGGGCTTGGAAATGATTGAACGGGCGAAAAAGCTGGAAGACAAGGCGTTGCCCGAAGATATTGATTACGATACGATTGCAGGCTTGCGATTGGAGGCGCGCGAAAAATTGAACCGCGTACGGCCTATGAATTTAGGACAAGCAGGCAGAATATCGGGTGTAAACCCTGCGGACGTGTCCGTTTTGATGGTTTGGCTTGCAACAAGATAAGAAAAAAGGATAACGAAAAATTCGTTATCCTTTTTATTTTTTACGTAACGTTAAAATTTTCTTTGATAAAGTTCTTTTGCAATTTTATAAAAATGCTCTCTTTTATCCCTGTAATCGCAATATAACGCCTGTTGCTTTTCGTCCAATGCGTCAACCAAATCGTTTTCCGCTATCCACATTTGGCTTTGCGCCACTCTAAACGCATAGCCCATATCGTCACGGATTTTTTCCGCCATTGCGCCTATAATTTGCCCCATTTCTTCATTTGTAACTTTCTTTTTCATAATTCCTCCTAAAATAAAAAGTGCGCCAACCGAAGTCAACGCACAAAAACGCAGACTCGATAGTCGCCAAACTAATCTTATGTGAAATGGGTTTAACACTTACATAGATAGAATCTGCATTTTATCAAATTCAATATGTAAGTGTTCGAAAAAAGAGTATAATTACCCCATAAAAGATAAATAAACCCACATTTTCACACATATTCAATTAGTTTGGCATAGTTAGTATAACACATTACAAAATTTTTATCAAGTAGTTTCGGCAAAAAAAATAAAACCCGATTTTTCCATAAATCGGGTTTTATAAAGTATTTAATGAAATAACGTTCGCCACTACTTAACACCGGTAAAACGCCTATCGGCGCTGTTTGGCGCAACCTACGGTTGCTTTTTGGAAAGGCTATGTTTTGCCCTTTTGGCAACTCTTGACAGAGTGTCGTAAGGGCGTTGCCCCTACACCCCATAAGGGACTATGCCCCTTAACCTATATCTCACGAAACCAAAGACGGCGGAGATACGAGCAAGACAAGGCGTACGCGGATTGCCCGACGGGACGTTTACTTTTCGTAAACGAGCAAGGGCAAACGCAAGTACAACGCCGTACTGCGACGTATATACGTCGGCTTATTCTAACTCGAAAGCGCCTGTGTAAAGTTGATAATACACGCCCTTTTGTTCGATTAACTGTTCGTGCGTGCCGCGTTCGATAATTTTACCGTGGTCGAGCACCATAATCGCGTTGGCGTTTCTTACCGTGGAAAGGCGGTGCGCGATAACGAATACCGTCCTGCCTTTCATCAATTTATCCATACCGTCTTGTACGAGCGCCTCCGTGCGCGTGTCAATCGACGACGTTGCCTCGTCCAAAATCATTACGGGTGCGTCCGCAACCTCCGCGCGCGCAATCGACAAAAGTTGGCGTTGCCCTTGCGACAAGTTCGCGCCGTTGTTCGTGAGCACCGTTTGATAACCCTCGGGCAAACGACGGATAAAATCGTCCGCGTTGGCAAGTTTTGCCGCCTCGATACACTCTTCGTCCGTTGCGTCCAATCTACCGTAACGGATATTCTCCATTACCGTACCCGTAAACAAGTTTGTTTCCTGCAATACGATACCAAGCGAGCGACGCAAATCGCTCTTTTTAATTTTATTGATATTGATGCCGTCGTAACGCATTTTGCCGTCCGCAATATCGTAGAAACGGTTGATGAGGTTGGTCACCGTCGTCTTACCTGCGCCCGTTGCGCCTACGAAAGCGATTTTTTGCCCAGGCTTTGCATACAACGTTACGTCCGTCAACACCTGCTTTTCGGGCACGTAGCCAAAGTCTACCATATCCATTACGATATCGCCGCGAAGACGGGTGTACGTCGTCGTGCCGTCCGCTTTATGGTAATGTTTCCACGCCCAAACGCCCGTGCGTTCTTCCGTTTCCGTCACCTTGCCGTTTTCGTCCTCTCTTGCGTTTACAAGCGTAACGTACCCCTCGTCTTGTTCGGGCTGTTCGTCCATAAGCTTGAATATACGCCCTGCGCCTGCCATACCCATTGCAATCATCGAAATTTGTTGCGAGGTTTGGTTGATAATCATCGCAAAATTTCTCGACATACCAAGGAAGGACACGATAACGCCGATTTCGAGCAGTCCGCCGCCCGAAAATACGTTCATAAACCCGTAATTCGTCCAGCCCGTCGTCAAGAACAAACCGCCGATAATCGTAAGCAATACGTAGTTGAAATTGCCCACGTTGCCGATAATCGGGCCTAAAATGTTGCCGAATACGTGCGCCTTTTCGCTATCGTGGAAGAGCTTTTCGTTATGCTTGTCAAAATCCTCTTTCGCCCGTTCTTCGTGCGTGAATACTTTAACGACCTTTTGCCCTTTCATCATCTCTTCGACAAAGCCTTCTTCTACCGCCAAAGACATTTGTTGCGCCACCATATATTTCGCGCTGTTTCCGCCTATCTTCTTGACGATAAACGTCATAAGGAAGGTTGCGCAAAGTACGACGAGCGACAGCCAAAAACTAAACGTAAGCATTACGCCGATAGACACGAGCAGGGTGAGCACGTTACTCATCACCGAGGGCAAGCTTTGCCCAATCAACTGACGGGTTGCGTCCGTGTCGTTGGTGTACGTACTCATAATTTCGCCGTGCGCGTGCGTATCGAAATACTTAATCGGCAGGCTTTGCATCTTTTTGAACATATCCGTACGCAAATGATAAAGTAGCCCCTGCGTAACGGTTGCCATTAGACGGTTATATACGAAGGTAGTTAGCACGACCAACCCGTACATACCCCCCATAAACAGGATTAAACCGAGCAAATCTTTCGCCGCCGCGCCAAAGCCTTCCGCCACCCCTTTGGGGATAACTTCGTCAATGAGCGTCTTCATAAAGAGCGACGAAATCAAGCTACCGGAAGAGCTAACCAAAATGCAGGCGAACACGATAATCAAGCGCCATTTATAATACTTAAACGCCGTCTTTAACAATCTACCAAGCGTACCTTTGGGGATTGCGCCTTTGGGAATAGGCATACCGCGCCCACGCATAGGGCCTTTGGGCATTATGGCTTTGGGCATTACGGTTTTTTGGGGAGTTGCTTGTGCCATTACTCTTCACCCCCTTCTTTGTTATTGCCTTTCGTTTGCGCCTCGTAAATTTCACGATACACTTCGCTATTTTCCAAAAGCGAGGCGTGGTTGCCGCAAGCGATAATCTTGCCGCCGTCCAATATAATAATTTTATCCGCGTGTTCTACGGAAGAAACTCTTTGTGCGATGATAATCTTCGTCGTATCGGGGATTTCTTCTTTGAAAGCGTGGCGGATAAGTGCGTCCGTCTTGGTGTCTACCGCGCTCGTCGAATCGTCCAAAATCAATACTTTCGGTTTGCGAAGAAGGGCGCGCGCGATACAAAGGCGTTGTTTTTGTCCGCCCGAAACGTTCGTACCGCCCTGCTCGATAAAGGTGTCGTATTTATCGGGGAAGCCTTGGATAAACTCGTCCGCTTGCGCAAGCTTGCACGCACGCACGATTTCCTCGTCCGTCGCGTCGCTGTCGCCCCAGCGCAAATTGTCCTTAATCGTACCTGAGAAGAGTACGTTCTTTTGCAAAACGATTGCCACCTCTTTGCGCAGGGTGTCCAAATCGTATTCCTTGACGTCTACACCGCCGACGAGTACGCTTCCCTCGGTCGCGTCGTACAAACGGGAAATGAGCTGTATGAGCGTGGTCTTGGACGAGCCCGTACC